>NZ_JBJPHT010000013.1:1250-134245 GCF_052939475.1 Phormidesmis sp. 146-20 | reverse complement strand
AGCGGGTGAGTATGAACTGGAGCGTTTTATATTTAATTGCACCTAACTACTTAGCAAATAGCAACGGATTTCGACCACAGACGAAACGAACGAAGATCTGTGCGTCGATCGCTCATTCGTTTCATCCGCTCAAATCTGCTGCCTCTAGACTTCTTCTGCTTCTAGCTCCTCTTCTTGAGGCTCATCGACTTCGGGCTGTTGAGGTTCTTCTGGTTCCTCTTCGTATTCCTCCTCTTCGTATTCCTCTTCGTAGTCGTCGTACTGAGCGGCTTCGGCATCAGCCTTTTCTTGAGCGATCCGTCGAGCTTCTGCGATCGCCGCAATCTTCTGGTTTTCGGCTTCGTAATCGTATTTGGCGATGTCTTTGATGTCAATTTTCCAACCTGTGAGCCGAGCGGCGAGACGGACGTTTTGACCTTCTTTCCCGATCGCCAAACTCAACTGATCCTCGGCCACCAGCACATGAGCCTGCCGACCATCCGGATCGACTAATCGCACTTCATCCACCCGCGCCGGACTCAACGCATTAGAAATGTAAGTAGACGGATCGGGCGACCAGCGAATCACATCAATCTTTTCGCCCCGCAACTCGTTCACCACTGCCTGAATTCGAGACCCCCGCGCCCCAATGCAGGCCCCTACCGGATCGACATCGCGCTCTAACGTATCGACAGCAATCTTGGTACGCGGGCCCACATAGCGAGACGGAGGATTAGCCTCCCGCGCCACCGCCACAATCCGCACAATGTCGTCCTGAATTTCGGGCACTTCGTTTTCAAACAAATAAACGACCAGTCCCGCATCGGCCCTTGATACAACAAGCTGCGGGCCACGATGTGACCCTTCACTCACCTTTTTTAGGTAAACCCTGAATGTGGCGTTGGCTCGATAGTTATCGTTGGGCAGTTGATCCCGCTTGAGCAATTCGGCTTCGACTTCTGGCTGACCAAACCCGCTGGTGACCGCCATGATTACCGATTGCCGTTCAAATCGCAGCACTCTCGCCTGCAAAATTGTGCCTTCTAGCTCCTGAAATTCTTCTTGAACCAGTTTGCGCTGCTGGTCTCGTAGCTTTTGGGCCAAAACTTGCTTGGTTTGAATCGCGGCCATCCGCCCAAAATCGCCTTGTTCAGGGGTGACATCCAGTACGACCGTATCGCCTGTCTGAGCTTCGGCGGCGACTTCCAAAACTTCTTTGAGGGCGATTTGGTGGTCGGGGTTGTTGACCTCTTCGACGATCGTCTTGGTTGCCAACACGCGAAACCCTTCTTCCTCAATGTCTAGCTCGACTTCAAAGTTGTCAAAATAGTCTTCTTCAAAGTTGGGGTTGTCGATGCGTTGAGTGCGGCGAAACCGTTCATAACCCTTCATCAAGGCTTCTCTCAAAGCGGCTTGTACAGATAGTTTGGGCAGATTGCGGTCTCGGCTGATGCCGTCGATCATGTCTTTGAGTCCAGGCAATGCGACCATTGACATAAGAAAATCTCCGTGAGTATTAGATTGTTAGATTGGATAGTCAGGCAAAACAGAAATCAGGCTATTCCTCTCCTTCGGCCAGCAGCACTTTGTCTACCAGTTCGCGAGGAATGGCGATCGTTCGCCCCTTTAAGCTGAGATAGACGGCTTTTTCATCGCGCTTGATCAGGTTGCCCGTCCACTCTGTTTGACCCTGATGGGGTGCAGAGGTGCTGATGATGGCCGGAAAGCCCCGAAACGAAGTGAATTCGCGATCGGTAGTGAGCGATCGTGAAATCCCCGGACTGGAGACTTCCAAAACGTAGGCTTCAGGCATCATTTCAGTTTCGTCTAGTGCCACTTCAAGAGCACGACTCATTTGCTCACAGTCTTCTAGCCCCGTGTCATCCTGCTTGTTTCGCACATCGACCCGTAGCACAGGCGGGCTTTGGTTGGTCTGAAAAACGGCCGCAACGACTTCCAAGCCTAGTGACTCTGCCACGGGTGCAGCGAGGTTAAGGATTTGAGGAATTAAGGGATGCGCCATTTGAATACTGCTCCAAATAAAAAAAGTGGGTCACTTTAGCCCACTCCTCATGAAATGATTTCATGAAATTCGGTGACGAACAGCGAACTGTCCTTCATAGTGATCTAGTTTAGCGGATGAATCTTAGAGTGGCGGGTTTTTTGAGGGATGAGGGATGAGGGATGCAGGGATGAAAGGTAGTGTTAAGCCTCTTGTTGGTTGCCCAATCCCCAAAATTGATGGAATCTTCCCAAGGATGCGCTGCTCCACCAAAAATTGACATCCCTCATCCCTCATCCCTACTCCCTAATCCCTCATCCCTAGAAGGTAAAAGTCGTCCGAATCACAGGCACAACGACGGTACGACTGCTACTAAAGCCTTCAGGATTGAAGATCACAAACGCACCGGGCGTAATGCTGATGTTGTCATTGACTCTAAAGTTAAAGTAGCCCTCCACCTGATAAGGCGTTCTATCTTCAGGAGAAACGGCCGCATCGCGCACCGCAATCCGATAAAGAGGACTGCCGAAAATTAGGCCCGCAGAGTTGCCTTTTCTAAACACATCTCTCACCTGAATCCCGACTAACCAACTGAGAAAGTCTGTACCTGCCTCTAAATCCACCAGATCAGCCCGAATGTAACTTGCAGAACCAGCCAGCGTGATCGTCGGGCTAAACTTGAAAGCCACCGTTGCCCCAAAGGTGTTGAGCTTAATGCCCTGGTTAGCCACGCCTCCCAGCAAGCCTAACCCTGTAGAACTGCGTCTCGTAAACTGAGCGAGTTGAGCCGCGTTAAGTCTGGCCGGGTCTGGGATGACGGAACCAATGTCACCCGTTCCTAGCCCGGTGCCCAGAATGTTGATTTGGTGATAGCTGTGGGCGTAGTTGAGACCGATGTCGATCGCGCTCGTCGGTTTGACCGTCAATTGAGTGGCTACTACATAGCTGCCGTTAAAAACGCCTGCCCCCAGCGGTGTGCCAGGAAATCCTGCATTGTTCACAACGTTGGCGTTGACGCTGCCATAAAGGGCACGCAGGTCGATCGTGTCTGAGAGATTAAAGATGAATCCCGCAGCAGAAGCCAACCCCGTCTGAGATGTACCACCCGAAACCCGTTGAGCGGCTGGTAACGTTGCAAAGCGAGAAATTGCGCCTTGCCCTTCACTCGCCCAGGGCAAAATTGAGGGAAACGCATCCGACACTTCTGCATTGGTGCCGACAAAGGCAGTAAATTTATTGACGAGTGGGAAGATGTAGAGCAGCTTATAGAGGCTAACAGAATTATTACCGCCTCTCGCGCCCAAGTCTTGCGGACTGACTGTGGGAAACTGCGGCTCAAATCCCAACCGAGTATGACTGGCATTGCCAAACACCGCATCCCCGTAGCCCAAGGTTCCGGCTAGACTGCCGCCGCTTGTGCCTAAAATGCTTGGCCCGCCCCCAAAGTTGTAGGCTTGTAGCCCGGTGATGAGTAAGTCTTTTCCAGAAAAGCTCGTGTTGAGATTGAGCCGAACACGGTTGTTGAAAACAGTATTAGCATCTCGACCTGCCCGCGCATTTGCCGCCAAGACGGCCGCTGGTGTCGCACCAATTACCCCAGGAGCCAGCGTTAAGTTGCCATTTGTATTGTTGATAAAACCAGCATTGCCGCCTCGATAGGAGCCATACGCTGACGACAGGCTAAAGATAGCTTCTCCGCTCAGTTTGGTGGTGGTTGAGAACTGCTGCTTTTCTAGCGTGGTGGTTCGAGCTTCGAGCGCATCGACTCGACCGCGCAGGGTGGCTAATTCTGCGGCAAATTCTTCTTGAAGCTTCTGGAGCGTTGCCAAATCTTCTTTTTTCACCAGGTCTGCGGTGGCGGCAGCAATTAACTCATTGACGCGATCGAGACACGCATTCAAACCCGCCGCAAACTCAAAACGGGTCATGGCACGGTTGCCGCGATAGGTTTTGTCAGGATAGCCCGCAATACAGCCGTACCGTTCGACAAGGGACTGCAACGCTTGAAATGCCCAATCTGTGGGGCGCACATCGGATAACTGTGATACGGAAGTCACCTGATCCATCGCGATCGGGGCGGATGCTTGTGAAAGTTGAGATACCGATGGGGTAGAAGGGGCTGAGGTGGCTTGAGCGATCTCGATCGGCAGCGAAGAGCGAACTTCATTATTCACACGAAGAGTTTGAGAAGATTCAACTGCACTGGCCTCAAGGGAAACTTGTTTCGCAAGCGCGGGCATTCCCATCAAGGGAAGACTTGCCAATAGCCCAATCAGATAAAGGGTCCGAGTCAAAGATACTTGCTTTCTGTTCACAATAAATCCTCACCAAAATCATTTAGGAACTGCCTCAAAATCTGTAGTTCACTGACCGCAAAGTGTCGGAAATGGGTTAGATAACCCCTCGATTGCCAATCGACTCGTAACCCTTCAAAAGCTTTTAGCGGCACCGAACCACTCACACCTCACGCAGTCCCTTTGGAGTTTTCCAAAGGGGTAATCGTTCGGGGATCATGTCTGAAGTTAAGAGTGGTTCGTCTACAAACTCTATCTGTCGTAGGGGTCTCAACGGAATAGCCTTAGCCTCAGAAAATTGTGATGATTACAATAGAGGTCGCTCGCATGATTAAATCGTGATGAGTCTTGCGCGATCGCCAAAATTGGCTCTATGATAGAAGGCTGTGTCGAATTAGAGCAAACCCATGCCCAAGCTGAAATCCCGTAAAGCCGCCGCCAAGCGCTTCAGAGCGACTGGAACTGGCAAAATTGTGCGCCGCAACACTCATAGAAAGCACCTCTTAGAACACAAGAGTCCCAGTCGTCGTCGTCGCCTCGCTGGAACGGCGATCGTCAATGAGCGCGATGCAGATAACGTACGGGCGATGCTGCCTTACTTGTAAGGTGATGGGCTTGTCAATTTCTCTAGCCTCAAGACCAGAATCAACATTAGGAAAACTGAACAATGACACGGGTAAAGCGCGGTAACGTTGCTCGCAAGCGCCGCAAAAAAATTCTCAAACTTGCTAAAGGCTTTCGTGGCTCTCATGGAAGTCTGTTTCGTACCGCTAACCAACAGGTGATGAAGGCGCTGCGGAATGCCTATCGCGATCGTCGCAAACGGAAGCGTGATTTTCGTCGGCTGTGGATTACTCGTATTAATGCCGCCGCCCGGATGCACGGATTGAGCTACAGTCAGCTAATTGGCAAGCTCAAAAAAGCTGAGGTTGAAATCAATCGCAAAATGCTGGCTCAGTTGGCAGTGCTTGATCCCGAAGGGTTTGCAAAAGTGCTAGAACTGGCTAAATCAGCTTAAGTCAGATGTCTGGCTCCATTGGGATGCTCAAAGTCATTCCTCAAGTCTTTGGACTCTTTGTGTTAGGGGCGCAGTTGTTGTGGCCCCTTCAGTCGTTGGCGGCAGATTTGCAGACGATCGTGCGCCGGGGACAGTTGATCGTTGGAGTCAAAGACAACTTGCGTCCTTTGGGGTTTCGAGATGCTGAGGGCAAGCTACAAGGGCTAGAGATTGAAATCGCTCAGAGGTTAGCTGAAGAAATATTGGGTCGGCAAAGCGTCACCTTTAAGGCTGTGAATAACCGCGATCGCCTGATGCTTGTCACTGAGGGACAGGTTGATCTCACGATCGCCAGAGTCACCGCTACGTCTTCTCGCTCTAGAATTGTCGCCTTTAGCGCTCCCTATTACTTAGACGGGACTGCTCTGGTGACTAAAAATTCAGGAATTCAGAAAGTCTCGGACTTGAATGGTCAGACGATCGCCGTTCTCAACGATTCCAGTACGATCGCTAGTTTGCGCTATCGTTTGCCTCAAATCAAACTGGTTGGCGTTGATTCCTACCAGGCGGGACAAGAGCTTTTGGAGACTGGAGGGGCGATCGCGTTTGCGGCTGATGCGAGTGTGTTGACGGGCTGGGTTCAAGAGTTTTCTCAATTTCGACTGCTGCCCTTGCGTCTGTCTACCGAGCCGCTCTGTATTGTTCTGCCGAAAGGCGTTCAGTATGATGAATTAAGACGACGCATTGACAGCGCGATCGCTCGTTGGCACTCTGAAGGATGGCTTGAGAAACGGGCCGCCTACTGGGGACTGCCGTGAAACCTTTTTATCATCAGCGAGTGACAATTTATGGATAGCTATCTTCCGATCGTTTACATCTCATTTTTATTAGGGCTACTGGCCATCGCTGGGGTGGCGGTCTTTCGTCAGGTGCTAAAAACTCGTCGGATTGAGAATGCGCTTTCTCGTCTACAAGGCAAACTCAGCAAAGAAAAAGGCACCGCGCTGGAATATTACGAACTGGGCAGTATTTTGTTGGATAAGCGGCTGTATGTGCAGGCGATCGCTCAGTTTCAAAAAGCGCTCAAGACAGGGACGCTAGAAGGTGCAGAGTTGGCGGCGGTCTACAATGCGCTGGGCTTTACCTACTTTGCTCAAGAGCAATATGATCTGGCGATTCGCAACTACAAAGAAGCTTTGAAAGCATCGCCCAACTATGTGACAGGGTTAAATAATCTCGGTCATGCCTACGAACGCAAACAGCTTGCGGCTCAAGCGCTAGAAATGTATGAGCAGGCACTCAGTCACGAACCTACAAACCCAACAGCCAAGCGTCGTGCTGAGTCTCTTCGTAAACGGTTAGTGACTTCTGCGTAAGGAACAAATTCCAGACAGAGTTCTTGAAGATAACCAATTCGAGGAATGTCCTCGCTTTGTTGCTTGGAGCTTTTGCCTCCCAACCTCCTAATTCTGGGGGACTATAAAAACAAAAAATTGGGTGCTGAGTCGCCAAATGACCTGGCACCCATTCTTTTTGGTTGTGTCTCTTATCTCACAGGCTGCTGAACCTGTCCCGTTGTCGCTGGGGATTCGGGTGTGGCGGATGGTGCCAAGGCGGGAGCTAGTGTGGGAGTGATTTGAGGTGATCGTACTGCTGGGGTCTGCTGTACAGGCGCAGGTGGGTTATTTTGCTGGGTAGGTGGCACGACTGGAGCCTGAGTCGGGGTTGGAATGATAGTCGGTGCAGGAGTTGGAGTCTGGACGGGGGGCGAGATTGGAGCTTGAACAGGCGGTTGGACAGAAGGCGTGACAGGTGTCCGAACAGGGGGCGATATTGGAGCTTGGACAGGCGGTGTTACGGGGGCTTGAACGGGTGGAGTTGGAGCTTGAACAGGTGGTGCGACAGGTGCCTGAACGGGGGCCGGAGTTGGAGCGACAGGTGGTGTGACAGGAGCCTGAACGGGTGCTGGCGCTGGAGCCTGAACGGGAGGTGTCACAGGGGACGGAGCTTGTATTGCTGGGGGCGGGTTAGGAATGGACTGTGGAGGCTGATTTTGCTGGGTAGGTGGCGCGACAGGTGCCTGAGTCGGGCCTGGTGTAGGAGTCTGGACAGAGGGTTCTGGTGGAGCCGGGGTGGGAGTGATTGTTGGAGGTTCTGGATTAGGTACTGGAGGTACTGGAGGTACTGGAGGTACTGGATTAGAAGATTGCCCAGAATTGATCGAATCTCCGGTGCTTACAGTCGGTCGAAGGTCACCCAGATTGTCTCCAAGAGTGTTAGAGACTGAAGGTTTTATCCCATCTTGGGTAGCAACAGATTGGGAGGGTTCTTGGTAAAAGTCGGAGTCAATTGGTGAAAGACTCACAAATTTGCCTTGAATCACTCCCTCACCCTGAAACGGATCTTTGCTCTGCTTCTGAAAGGCCTCAGAGGTCTCGCCTTGGACAGCGGCAATATCGCCATCTGCATTTGCCCCATTCTCTTTGGTTAGGTCTAGACCTCTGACAAGCTCACTGGTTTCATAAAAAGTCTTTAGGTCAAACTCATAGAGCTTTTGAATTTGGTCTTTCACAATGATGACCATCTGCCCAGATTTGAGTTCTTGCTGTTGTCCATTTCGGCTAGAAATATCCATTGGCCCGTCGGGGTTGTCGGTCAGGGCACCAATGATCGTTGTATCGGTTTTTGCATCATATCGGACAAACAATGCTGACCCTCGAATCCCTGCTGAAGCGTTGGGTGTACTTACGTTAGTTCTGCCCCTCTTAGGAGGAATCAGCAGCAGCATTGTCCCATTGGCGAGGTGGACATTGCGAGAATTTGGAGTAAACCGAAATAGGGAAAGTTCTCCAAGCCGGGTCAAGGAGCCATCGTTAAAACGCAAGTCTGCACGGGACGATCGAGCCGTTGACAAAGCATCCCCAGTTGTCATGAGATCCCTTAACTTGGCAGTGCGGGGAGCTTGGTTTTCACGCATCAGCCGAGCCTCACGGACTAATTCTTGAATGGTGGCCTTGCTCAAGGTCACCTCCGCACTGGCAGGCTTGGGCGAGAAAATCGTACCCAATCCGCAGAAAACGATCGTTGTGACGACGAGGAACAGTTTGCGAGACATAGACGCTCCAAGGGCAGAGGGACACTAGAGCCATCTAGATCTGCTAGACAAACTCCGTGTTTTAGGGCTTGCTAAATCAAACTTTACAGGAACTTGCGAACAATGACTTAACCCGTATAGGTGAAAACACAGATTCAGTCTTTATCCTCACTTTACATGCACTACCGAAAAGATGGAATTGTATCCAGAAGCTTTAAGAACTCTTCATCAAGAATCGAGTAAAACCAATCTGTATTAGGTTGGATAACGACAAGGTAGGCAAATGTTCCTGAAAGTTAGAACAAAGTGTGAGGGGTTGAGCCAGGTGGTAGTCAGGAAGGGCAATCAAAACCGATCTAGTAGACGTGCAGTTCTCAATCTTGAGCAACCGATGCGTCGTCACAAGTTTGGGCGAAGTCAGCTTTTGGGTCAGACCTGTTTTTGGACAAGCGTGGCGATCGCCCCCTCAGTTTGCGCCATGCCGCTCCCCTCGGCCTTGTCTCTAAACGGAGATTGGCATCGTCCGGATTTAGATGCTCCGGCTCCCCCTTCCGCTTTTGGCAGTCATCAGTTTGCCGCTTATGTCCAGGACTTAACCGATCGGGCAGCCCCTTCTCACCCCTCCCCTCCCATTCATCAGCAGGCGACTTTTCCTCCTCCTCGACAGGCATCCGTACAAACCGCAAGGCCGCTTTCAAAACAGAGTCAAATATCTTACCGAGCCAGCGATCTCACTACCCAGGAGCCAGTTCGTAAGATAGAAGCTCGATCGCCCCAGCAGTTTGACCTCGATCAGCCCGACAAGACAATCTCAGATTGGACAGAAATCACCCGCCTAGAGGAGCCGTCTTCATCTACTGAGGCTGCGTCTTTTTGTTGGCGGGTTGATGATACAAACTGTACAGTTGTCACCAACTTAAATTGGCTGAGTCAGGCTCAACCGACCGCCGACCCCGAATTGGGGATTTTGCGACTGCGACGGCAGCTTCGACCCGGAGATCCCGAATTGGGAACCTTGCAACTCACGCCCTTAACCCTGGAAGGTGTGCTTGACCCAGAACTCGGCATTCCCATTCTCCGAGAAAGGCCGCTCGATCAAAAACCCCCTGCACCTCGTGTCGCGCGACAACCTTCTGTCTACTTGCTACTAAGGGCGGACTACTTTAAGACAACTAATGTATTTTCGGGCGTTGACCCGGTAGACGATGGACTGATCCGATCGGGTCTTACCCTATTTTACGCCCCTGCGATCGGCCCCCAAACCTATCTCGTCACCTCACTGGATGCCAGTCTAATCCGCTATGCCAACCTAGGCGGCATGAAAAACCAAGTAGGCTCCAGCACATTTGGTTCGCTCAACTATAACGAACTGCGATTTAGAGCCGGAGTTTTACAGCGGTTGAGTCCCCGAATGTTTGGAGAAATTGGCTGGAGCAATCAGCAGCTATTTACCACCAAAGCAGGACTGCGGGACGCTCTGAAAGGCGATCGCTTTTTTAATGACCACTCGATTCGCGTCGAACTCAACCGCCAAGATCCGCTGTCGCCCAGTGTGTCTTTAAATACGTTCTATCAGTTTCGTGCCAGTTTTGCTGATCCGAGCGATCGCGATCGGTTGATTCACTCTCTGATCGCATCGTTGGGCTACAGTCTTTCACCCACTTTTCAGGCGGCGATCGATTATCAGATTGCCTGGTCACACTTTACCCGACAGGTGCGAGATGACATCTATCAACAGCTAGTGGGCCGTCTCACGTACAACGTTACGCCTCAGAGCCAATTTAATGTGTTTGGTGGATTTAGCTTTGGGTATTCCTCAGATACAAATATCGATTTCAACGGCTTGATCGTTGGCGTGGGATTGGTGATCAACCTGCCCCTGTTTTAGAAGCAAGTCTTGTAGGAGATCAGTTCGATGAAGTTTTTCGCTTCGCTGTTGAGCGTTCTGCCCCTCAAGCTGCCAATTCTGGGGGACTTTAAGAGAAGAACTTAAGAGAAGAACTGGGGTTCGGAATTTATCAAGTCCAAAGTCCCCTCTGTTTATCGTTTTGTTTTAGAAACGCTCTATCCAAGTCGTCTCCCATTAAATTGAAATTAGTTGAGTATCAGGAGGAAAGTCCTGTGTTTCAAAGAATTTTAGTTGCCTTGGATCAGTGCGATCGCAGCCAGTTAGTGTTTGAGAAAGCTTTGGCGATCGCCCAACCCCTTCACGCTCAGTTGATGTTAACGCAT
This sequence comes from Phormidesmis sp. 146-20, assembly GCF_052939475.1. Lineage (NCBI taxonomy): Bacteria > Bacillati > Cyanobacteriota > Cyanophyceae > Leptolyngbyales > Leptolyngbyaceae > Phormidesmis > Phormidesmis sp. 146-20. The sequence continues at coordinate 123,647 of NZ_JBJPHT010000013.1, read as the reverse complement.
GTGTTATCGCCTCTCGAAGATGGCTATCCCACGCCGATTTATCCGGTGCCAGACAGCATCTATCCCATGCAGCACGAAGAACTAGTACGGCGATCGACCCAAGAATTTGCCGCTTTTGAGCAACAAGGACTAGAACGACTGCGAACCCATCAGCGGATCGCCACCGCCGCAGGTATTGTTACCGAATTTACACAAAACATTGGCGAACCGGGAGACACCATTTGCCAAGTCGCCAAGACCTGGAAAGCTGACCTGATTATCGTGGGGCGACGGGGACATGCCGGACTCGCAGAATTGCTGCTCGGCAGTGTCAGTAATCATGTGATGCATCATGCCCCTTGCTCTGTGCTGATTGTCCAGGGAGAAACAGGAGAGTCTGCGCCAATCCAGTCCCAAGCCAGCGCAACACCCGTTAGTTCGTAAACTTTGATACTCAGTTTTCACCCATTCACTCCAGTAACAAGGCAAAATAGCAGAGATATCGCAAGCAGAGATGATCTTCAACTTGCGCTTATGATGGGGCGTGAGTCCTAAAATAGTTAATCCTTGCAGCCCAGATTCTCTGCATGACTTCCGAAGCCTCTCTTCCTTCTTCACTGCCCGATTCTCCTGCCCCGATCGAGGTCAGCCAAAACATCCAGGTGCGCTTGAAAAATGAAGGCGGTCACCTACTCGTCACCCTGCCTCCTGACTCAGAAAACACAGACGCATCAAGCGGACTGACCTGGCCAGAAATTTGGCAACAGTTCAAACAGCAGCTTGATGCCAAGGAGCGATTTTGGCAACCCAACACGATCGTTCATTTGTCGGTCAAAGATCGTCTGATCGATGCTCGTCAACTGCACGCGATCGCGGATGCTCTGTCTGAAGTGCAATTACAACTCAAGCGCGTCTACACCAGTCGTCGCCAAACCGCCGTCGCCGCCGCCACCGCAGGCTACTCAGTCGAGCAACAAACCGCCGTCGCCCACCTCACCCAATCTGCCGGAGAAGCAGGACAAGCGATCGAAGAACCCCTCTATATTCAGATGACGCTGCGATCGGGGACAGAAATCCGGCACAATGGCACCGTCGTTATTTTGGGCGATCTCAATCCTGGTAGCTCGGTGATTGCCGAAGGAGACATTCTCGTGTGGGGTCGCCTGCGGGGAGTCGCTCATGCAGGCTGCAAAGGGAATGCTCGCTGTCTGATCATGGCGCTACAAATGGAGCCGACTCAGATTCGGATTGCTGATTTTGTAGCCAGGGCACCCGAAACGCCTCCTGCTCAGTTTTATCCAGAAGTGGCCTACGTCGCTCCCCAGGGCAACATTCGGATCGCAAAAGCCACGGATTTTACACGTCAGTCTGAGAAGAAAGAGTAGTTCCAATTTTTGGGGAAGTGGCTCGTCTTTTGATCCCCTATGACTCTGCTAAAAAGGTGAGAAGATCAAAGTTCATCGATCGTAGATTTAACAAAACCAACGATCGTGTAACGATCTGTAAGATGTGTTGAGCTACGCAAAACGTATCGATTTCAACCGTTGGTGGTGCGTTTCCCTACCGCTCAATACGCCCTACAAAATTTGGTACTGTTTAACTCACGAGCCATAGAAAGATAGGAAAATCCGTTTTTCTGACTAACTTCCCCAGGGCGGTTGAATTAATTGAGTGAATTTTCTGATACTGTTGGCTCAAGGTTCAATATAGACGATCGCAGGGTGCAGTTTCCGGCTATTCTGGAACATCTATCATTTGGTTTAGGCAACACTCGTTAGTACGTAGTCGTATCACAGATCAATGGCTCGAATCATCGTCATCACATCCGGCAAGGGTGGAGTGGGCAAAACCACTTGTACAGCAAATTTGGGTATGGCTCTGGCAAAACGGCGACGCAAGGTTGCGGTTATCGATGCCGACTTTGGGCTACGAAATTTAGACCTTCTATTGGGGCTAGAAAATCGCGTCGTCTTTACTGCGGTTGAGGTGCTGGCGGGGCAATGCCGCCTTGAACAGGCCCTCGTCAAAGACAAACGACATCCTAACTTAGTGCTGTTGCCCGCCGCGCAAAATCGCACCAAAGATGCTGTCAATCCCGATCAGATGAAGCAGCTAGTCAACGCGCTGGCCAGAGTGTACGAATATATTTTGATCGACTGTCCGGCGGGGATTGAGAATGGCTTTCAAAATGCGATCGCCGCTGCCAAAGAAGCGCTGATTGTCACAACTCCAGAAATTGCCGCTGTGCGAGATGCCGATCGGGTCGTCGGACTTTTAGAAGCCAACAATGTCAAACAAATTCGGCTGATTGTCAACCGTCTTAGACCTGCAATGGTGCAGGCAAACGATATGATGTCGGTCGAAGATGTACAAGAGATTCTTGCGGTGCCGATGATCGGCGTGGTGCCCGATGATGAGCGTGTCATTGTTTCGACCAATCGAGGAGAGCCGTTAGTCCTGTCTGAAACGCCTTCCCTTGCAGGCGCTGCCTTTGATAACATCGTTCGTCGCCTCGAAGGTGAAACGGTTCCTTTTCTGGATTTAAACGTTCAGTCGGATGGATTTTTTTCGCGCATACGCAAAATTCTCTCGACCAAACTGATGTAGGTCGGATACAAGTATAAAAGTCCACCAGACGCTTTCCCGATTCCTTTTCTCGACTGTAGCTCTCCATGATCATCGAACTTCTAGAACGACTTTTTCCGCGAGCCAATGACACTAGTCGCCAGGACGTAAAGCGCCGTCTCAAATTTGTGCTGGCTCACGATCGCGCTGACCTGCCGCCTAACCTGCTCGAAGCCATGCGGAAAGAGATCTTAGAAGTGGTACTGCGCTATGTAGAACTCGAAGATGACGGTATGGAGTTTTCGCTCGAAAATAACCAGCGAACGACCGCCCTAATTGCCAATTTGCCGATTCGTCGCATTCGTACCGACCAAACCAAACCAGACATCAAGCCAGAAGTCAAACCCGTCCTTCAGGACGATAACGGCGAAGTCACCCTTGATCTAACGCTGGCCGAGACCACCCCGCCAGAGTCTGTGCCCAAAGAATGAACCGGATCACAGGTCAAACCAAACTGCTGGGCGTGATGGGCTACCCGATCGCTCACTCACTCTCCCCGGTGATGCACAATGCGGCCCTGGCTGAGATGGGAGTTGATTGGGTCTATGTGCCGTTTGCGATCGCTCCCCCGATGTTAGCGACCGGATTGACTGGACTGGCGGCGATCGGGGTGCAGGGCTGTAGTGTGACAATTCCTCACAAACAAACCATCATTCCTTTATTGTCCAAAATTTCGCCTGTGGCTGAGGCGATCGGCGCAGTGAATACGATCTGGCAGACGGAGCAAGGCTGGAGTGGCACCAACACCGATGTCGAAGGATTTTTAGCCCCCTTGCAGTCGATGCAGCGAGATTGGAGTCAAGCCGTTGCGCTAATTTTGGGAAATGGCGGAGCCGCCAGAGCGGTTGTCGCTGGATGTGCCCAATTAGGATTTGCAGAAATCCACGTTGTCGGGCGCAATCCTCAGAAGCTAGAAGCCTTCGCCCAAAGCTGGCAACAGTCGCCCCTCGCCCCAACGCTTCAAGTTCACTCCTGGGAGCAGCTACCTAACCTGATGGGTCGCGCTAACTTGTTGGTGAATTCGACTCCGATCGGCATGGCTCCTCATCCTGATCAATCGCCGCTCACTCAGTTTGAAGCTGACCAGATTACACCCGGACTGATCGCCTACGATTTGATTTATACGCCCAGCCCCACCCAGTTTTTGCAGCAGGTTATCGAACGGGGAGGAACGGCGATCGACGGCCTAGAAATGTTAGTCGAGCAAGGGGCCGCCGCGCTCAAAATTTGGCTCAGGCAGCCCGTCCCGGTTGAGGTGATGCGTCACTCGCTCCAACAGCATTTGGGGATTTGACACGATCGCTCCATCCATCCCCTTGCTTGCTACATGCTCAACAGATCGTCTAGCTCATCTAACGCCTCACAGTCTAGAGTCCGACCAATCTGAACAGGGACATTTCGTGAAGTTGCGATCGTCGTCTCAACATTGATCGGCTGCAATCTGCCATAGAGATAGTCATCTGCATATTTGCGAAAGACCGCCTCGATCGCCGCCCGCGAATTTTTTAAGCCCCACTCAGACGCAATCTGTTCTGCCTTTTCCAAAACGTCCTGGCTGAGTCTCATTTTGTTGTCATACATAGCTGCAATCCTTCAGGAATCGGAAACAAACCTCGAACATTCGCAAACTGGGGATCGGGGACAACCGCAAACAGCTTACGACCTGCCAATCGTTCTGCAATCAGGTGAGAACTGCCCCCCGTGACCAAAAATCGAGTGACTCGCGCCATAAAAGGCGTATATTGTGCCTTCACCGTCTGAAAAATCCCTTTGAACCAGGGGTCGAGATACTCGTTGAGCCACAGTTCCCACGACAGGCCCGTATCAGCATACTGATGCCCCATCTTGAAGCCATCCATAATCAAAGCAGGGTCAGCCGTCGTCCCCAGCCCATTCGCCAATCGCTTATCGAAACTGATGGCCGTCGCCAACTCATACGCCCCGCCGCGATCCATCACATTTTCGTCAATCACGTCGCCTTCTGCATCGATCAGCCGCGAAATCCAGGTGCCGCCGCCAATGTCTACGACGATCGTGTACCCGCTATCAGGAATCAGCCCCAGCCGTTGTGCGTAGGTATAGGAACCCAGCCCTTCTCGCTCGACTTCTACCTGCTCGACGGTGACCCGAAACGGAATGCCATTGCGCTTAAACTCGTGAATGCCCATCAGTTGCGCCCTCAAAACGTCTTGGCTGCGGGCAGGTTGGGGCGTTGAAACATGCAGGTTGAGTGAAAATTGACAGATGTCTTCGGCAGCGCGATCGGCTTCGATACAGGCGTAAAGGTGCAGCCGTGCCAGGTCAAGTTTGTTTTCGACCACGGTTTGTTGCTGTCTGCGGTACTTATAAGCCTGGGTGCCAAAGTGATAGCGCGCCCCGTCGGGCAGCTCGATCAACGGTGAACTGTCTGAGTAGCGCACGGCATCTCGACCTTGAGGAAGCTGAAATCGAATCGATCGAATCGCTTTGGGGTTTCCGGTGCCGTTCCAAAACTTCAGGTCGTAGTTTCCGGCATCGAGGGCGAGCGATCGGGTAGGCACAATGGCAACGGGGATGGCGGGAGCTTCTTTTCGCGCTCTCGTTTGTTTGGCTTCTACACTGGTCATTGGTTCCTCCTTTATACTGATCCGTTAAGGCTGCGATCATGTGTCCCCAACTGCGGTCAGGTTTACCCAATTAGTACATAAGTACTCTATGCGAACCAGTCAGAGGTGTCAAGTCGATCGCCAACAAATTTGAAAATCAGTTATGCATAACAAGAACCCCAAAATGGTATGATGTCAACATTGAACTAACTACTCTTCTAAAGGGCTGCGGTTCGACAAATTTTGGGCGATTAGCACAGTGGTAGCGCACTTCCTTCACACGGAAGGGGTCACTGGTTCAAATCCAGTATCGCCCATAGACTTAAACCCTTCTCTAGGGAGAGTTTCAAGCAAACTGAAGCTCCTAGCTTTTATTCATCAAAACTCTCTTTACTCCCTTCCCGCTGTAAGAACTAGGAAAGAGTAAGGGGTTTCCATTACCCATTGCTCAAATACTCCTCTAGCTTCTGATATTGCAAGTACTGGACATGTGCCGCTTTCGTCGGTTCCTTTTGAACAGGTTGTGGAAGAGCGATCGCTTCAGTAGCCATTGGTGACGCTTTGGGTAGTAGCTGTACCTTGATCGATTCCGCATCAGCATTCGTCAAACTGAGACGATCCTGAATTTCCTTAAGTTGTTTTCGGGTACGATCGCTAAAAGGAAAGTTTCTCAAAGCCGTTTGCACTGATCGCTCATACTCAATTGAATATAGTCGGATGAATATTCAGTCGGAGTTTCAACTAGCCTCTGATACAGCCACTTCACCAATGTCTCAAGACTGCTGAACGTGATTTTCAGGTCAAAAAGCCCAGGTTCAGGCTGGTCATGAGATTCAGTGAAATTATGGCACTGAGAAAATTTTAACTCGTAGGAGAAAGCTCTGTGAGAAAAGCAGTTCTGTTAAGCTACGGATACTCATCCAGCGAGGCAAATCATGACTGCCTTAGTGATCAATCTCAGACCGACGATCGAACTCACCGACGACGAATTCTACAAGTTCTGTCTACAGAATCCAGACCTCCGAATTGAAACCACAGCAACAGGAGCGCTAATTGTCATGCCGCCAACTGGAGGAGAGTCTGGCAAACGCAACGCTGATTTAACGACGGATGTTGGACTTTGGAATCGTCAAGCTGATCTAGGAGTCGTGTTTGATTCTTCAACGATCTTTAAGTTGCCGAATGGAGCTAATCGTTCTCCTGATGTTGCATGGATTACGAACGATCGCTGGAGTGCTTTAAGCATCGAACAGCAAAAGAAGTTTCCCCCCATTGCCCCTGATTTTGTCATCGAATTGAGATCAGAAACTGATACCTTGAGCGAACTTCAGGAAAAAATGCAGGAATATATGGACAATGGCGTGCGGCTCGGTTGGCTCATTGATCCGCAAACGAAACAAGTAATCATCTATCGTCTCGGTCAGCCTGTTGAAACGCTACAAACTCCAGCGACGCTTTTGGGCGAGACAGTCTTACCCGGATTTGTGCTGGATCTCAGCCGCATATTTCGCTGAATTGGTCTAGAGTCCAAAGTCCATGATCACTGGGTGCCTAATTTTGGATAAGCGATGCGTTGATGGTTCGACTGTTGCCAGACATTGACGAAGACTCTGGCGATCGTCCCCATTTCTGCACGAGTTAGACCCGACGCAGAAAGCTGACCTTCTTGCCAACGGGCCCGCAAAATCTTGTTGATCATATGCATCGCCTCATCGCGGGTGGCATCTTTGAGCGATCGCAGCGCCGCCTCACACGAATCCGCCAGCATGACAATTCCTGTTTCGCGAGACTGTGGATCAGGGCCGTCGTAGCGAAAATCCTCGTCATTCACAGTTTTCGTGGGATCTTGTTCTGCCTTTTGCTTGGCTTGGTAATAGAAATAAGCAATCATCATTCTGCCTTGATGTTCGGGGATGAATGACTGAACCGCCCTCGGCAACCGCGCCTTGCGGGCCATGACGATCCCCTCAGTGACGTGCTTTTTGATGATCGCCGCACTCTTCCAGGGGTCATTGATCAAATCGTGCTTGTTGGGCGCACCCATCTGATTTTCGATGAAGCCCTGCGGGTCGTGCATTTTGCCGATGTCGTGATAGAGCGTTCCCGTTCGCACCAGTTCGACATTGCAGCCGAGTTCTCGGGCCGCCGCTTCGGCCAGGGTTGCCACAAATAAAGTGTGCTGAAAGGTGCCCGGAGTTTCTGCGGCTAGACGTTTTAACAACGGACGGTTGGGATTGGCGAGTTCGACTAAGCGAATCGTCGTCACCAGATCAAATAAGTGTTCTAAATAGGGACTGATGCCGATCGCCACAATACTCCAAGCCAATCCCAACAGTCCGTAAATCGCCGTCGCCCCCAGCAAGTCATACCAGACCATTCCAGAAGCCATACTGAGTAACAGATAGAGCGCCCCTTGAGTAATGCCGATCGCCACGCCCAAGAGCGCTAGTTCCTCCCGCGATCGCAGCTTTCCACCCCAAAAGGCCGCCAGCAGCCCTCCTGCCACACTCGGCAACCAGTGACTTACGCCCATTGCCATTCCGATCGGCAACAGCGTGCTGAGCAACCCAACTGAAGTCACTGCCAAAAGCGGGCCGTAGAAACTGCCAATCAGAAGACCGATCGCAGGCAAATTAGTCGCCGGAACTCCCAACATCACCAGCACCGGAGCAGTCAACGCCAACAGCCACACCAGCACATAGTCGCGACTCCGCAACCCCTTGGGATGAAACCGCCGCTCAACCCACCAAAATAGCGCCACCGAGACGCTTACCAGAGCGCCAAAGCTGAGAAATCCCGGCCAATTGGTTTGCCGACGACTCAAATTAAAATGATCCAACAGCATAAAATCTCGCTGCGTGATCACCTGACCCCCCGTAACGATGATTTCTCCCCGCCGAACCGTCACCATTTCGGGCTGCACCTCCTGGGCCGCCTGCTCGGCCTTGAGACGGCTTTGTTCTTCGTCTCGCACCAGATTGGGCTGTAGATAACTCATCAGCAGTTTGGTCGCCAGTCCTTTGGAGGCGGGTAAGGCGGATTGAAGATTGAGATTGACCGCACCTTCTAATAGCGTTTTGGGCAGCCCTGGCGGAATCCCCTGAGCGAGAATGCGATCGTTGACCTGCAAAACCTGCGTCTGAAAGCTTTGCCAATCGGTCTCTGACAGTTCCAAAATCGAGGCATCATAAAAGCTACTCGATTGAGAGTCCGGATCTTGCAGCGTCAAAACAGCCCCCGTGTACTGTCGTCGCACTTCATTGATTTGCTCGGTGAGCGCTAAAAACGCTTTGGGTGAGTTGGCTTGCAGGTAGTTTTGTAGCTCATTAGCAATCTGCCGCTGAAGGGGATCAGACAGTTGGCTGGGCCGCGGGGCGGTGTTTTGTTTTTTGGCAGCCTGGTCTTGAGCCGCTTGTAGGATGCGCTGCCAGTCAGTTTCAGAGGCTTTACGAAGATAACGCTGGGCCTGAGTTGAGAGAACTTTCGTTTCGACAAACGGAAACGCCCCCGCAAGCTGTCGAAAACTGGTGCCTCTGGCGATCGCATTCTGCAAGTCTTGACGAATCTGATCATTGATGCGCTGATCGATCATCAAAACCGTAATTGCGACGGTTCGGGCCGCTTTGCGTTTTTCTTCGGTCGCTTTCTTGTCTTCGATCGTGGCATCCCTCGGCGCTAACACCATCTGAGGCGACACCTTGCCCACATCCAAAAGTGGCTGATTGTAGTAGCGATGTCCCAAGGTGCTGGTCAGAGAAACGACCGTTACCACAAGCACGATCGTTGGATGTACCCCTTCTCGAAAGCCCCGCAGCGAAGCCCCTCGACTAGCAAAATTAGCCGACGCAGAGGTCGAAGAGGTGATCATCGGTAACAGCGTCTGCATCCCGGATTTAGACACCGTTTGGCGGAGTTGCTTGTGATACTGGCTGCACACCTGTTGAATCTGTCGCGTCAAGGACTGAAGAGAGGGCATAGGTGCTGACTCATAGCGTGAAGAGTGCGTGGAGGGTGCGTGGAATCGAGTGAAGAGAGCCGAAAGGATTGAAATTTCTAAAAGATTAGTGCCAACCAGACCGGGGGATTGAGACCAGACCGCCGATATTGATGCTGATCTTAATTAAGATGTACTGCACTCACCTCAAAATGACGAGCGTTTGAGCAAACTCGATCGCAGCAACTTCCTTTATAAAAGCTGGAAGATTGATCGAGCTATCCAAATTTACGAATCACCTGGGGAGCAGCCACCGCAGAGGTCAGCGAATCCATTGGGTTGTAAACTCCAGACCAGTGTGACAGTAAACGCCCTGCCTGGCTCAAGGTTTCAGTCGTGTCGATCGCCATCCGCCACTCGATCATCATTCCACTTAATCCGTTATACGCTCCGGAGAGGGCCGCTGTCAGGGCACAAACGGCGGGTTGATGACTCCGGGCAGCGCGTAATAGGGAGAGCCGAAAATCTTCTGGAGTACTGAGAAAACAGTAGAGCGCCAGCGCGATCGCCCCCTCCGATCGTCCCAGTTTGAGGGCCGCATCAAGTCCTGCGGGCTGCGTCAGTAAGGTTTGCACCTGCTGAAGTTGCTCAACTAGCGGCGATTTGGGCTTGTCAAGGGTTTCCAGGGTCACCAAAAGTTGAGGAATCAGCGTCAAGGGGTCGAGTCTTTCCTGCAAGATTTCGGCGATCGCACATTCCACCGCAAACACGCCGCGCGGGTCGATTTTGGGATTCTCAACGCTGGCGATCGCTCGCTCCAGGTTTTGCCAAAGCTTTAAGGGGTCTTCATGAAAGAATAATCCCACAGGCAGCAGGGCGATCGCCATCTTTGCGGTCACATCTGTCCCTGATAAAGGCTGATCAAACGCCTCCAGATTAAACTTGTGACGAAGCAACTGTTCTAGATAATGATGCGTCAGACTTTGCATCGGAAGAGGCTGAGTGGTCAGTTGACCCACGATCGTCCCCATTGCCCACGCTTCTCCCAAAATGGCTCCCACCAGGGTCGCCTGAAATCGAGTTAACAGCCCATACTGCATCGGTTCGCCCATCCCTTTTGAGGGTAATAAATGTGACGTGAAGATCGATCGCGCTTGCCAGGTTAGGATACACTCAGTAGGATCAATTTGAGGTGGTGCGATCGTTGTATATAGTAGGATAAGTGCAACCTTTCGCTAACCAACCTCCACATTTGGGGTCTCAACCATGCTACAGGTTCAGTTTATCTACCACGACGGATGATCAACTTACTGAGGTCAAGTCCGATGAACGGAAGCCGCACCAGAGCCACAACCCTAAGACGTTTCCAGCGCACGCTTCGAGTCACCTGCCAGCGATCGCTCTGTCACTACGGTACACTCAGCTTACTTTGGGTGGTTTGTTTTGCGCCAGTTGCTCTAAGCCAAAGTCAAGACAGTAGACAACCCGCCTCCTTTAGCATCTTGCGTCCTTTGCTGCGATCGGGCAGTCGAGGCGCAGAAGTGACCGAACTGCAAGCCGCGCTTAAATTATTAGGCTACTACGATGGATCAGTGGACGGCTTCTATGGAGACACGACCGTAACGGCTGTTTCGAGATTTCAGCAGGCTGCCGGACTGACCAAAGATGGCATTGTGGGCACCGCTACCTGGGATCGGCTATTTCCGCCAAATGTGAGCGATCTGCCCGCCTCCACGCCCTTTCCTGCTCGTCCTGTGTCTGCGTCTGCTCCTAAGCCCTCTCCTGCCCCCACTTCTCCCCAACCCGCTCGACAAGAAGATCCCCCGACGACGATCGACTTCCCGATTTTGAGAATCGGCAGCCAGGGAGCAGCGGTCACCAGATTACAGGAGCGACTCAAAGCGATCGGGCTATTGAGCGGAGCGGCCGATGGAGTCTTTGGTGCAGAAACTCAGTCAGCCGTCAAAGCGGCTCAGTCCAGGTTTGGGTTAGAAGCAGATGGCGTTGTCGGAGGGGCAACCTGGAGTGCCTTGATGCGATAAAAGCTGGAGTGAAATGGCGTTTTTAGGGCTGATGTTTCTCGTGATCAACTGATGTGAATTTTGGTAAATGAAGGCGCGATCGACCAGCAGAGAATGCTAGTTTAAAACCAGGCACAAAGAAGTTAAACCACTTCTCCCAACTGTTAGATTTGAGCCTGTGCCTCCCGCTCGAATCTAGTCGTACAGCGTGGTTTGAGTAGCACTGACCTCTAAAACATTAGCTTTGGGTTGTCTCGATCCACTTCGTTTGAGACAAATATAACCCGGCTAAAACTACAGCCTGAATTGGCTGAGAGCGGTGTCAAAAAAGCAATGCTGGCGAATGAAAAGTTCACACTATTTATGACTGATTGAACCAGCTACAACCAATCATTCCTAACTGCTTTAAGGGGTCTAGTTTATCTAAATTAGGCCCCTTGATCTGTGGATAATGCTAACAAAAATAGTTAACTTTCTCGACCTTGCCAGCGCTTTTTCCAATGAGAAGTGGGTTCTAAACCAGACGAGGCTTGCTCGATTTCACGACGTTTCAAAATCACTGCGGGCGAATCTTTGAGCGTAAAATCTCGATAAGGAACTGCGGCACGAGTCTGTAAATGTTCTAACTCCTGGGGCGAGAGTTGTGGCAGGTCAGCAGCCTCCCAACTGGCGATCGTACCGGGCGATCGTCGTCCCACAGGATCAGTCGCCCCAACCCGCAAACCCGCCGCCATCAACGCAGTTCGCACCGCCGCCGCACAAGAATAAGTTGCCAACCGACCCTCCGATTTGAGCAGCCGAGCTACCTGACTGAGAAACTCGATCGACCAGAGTTGAGGGCAATGAGGCGGCGAAAAGGGGTCAAGAAAAATGGCATCAAACGGCTCTGACTCCAAAGGTAGCGTTTGACGAGCATCCCCCAGTATTAGTTGAGCATCGAGGCGATCGGTTTTGACTATGCCAGATTTTGCCAGCGTTGTGAGCGAAGTTTGAATTTCTGGATGCCAGGGAGTGAGAAGCTGATGAGCGACCCTTGCGGTCTCTGCAAAGCAGCACGCCTCTTGAGGCACCGTTGCATCGATCTCCAACGCCACCACTCGCACCCGACAGTCAGGATTTACTTGCCAAATTGCTTCTAGCGCGGCCGCTGTGTTGTAGCCCAATCCATAGCAAATATCCAACAGGTTGAGCGAGGTGCAACCCCTTGTGGATAACTCAAAGCGACTGGCTTTCTGCCTCAACAAAGTCGGCTCGACAAACTTCAATTCTGCTTCTTGCCGCGCCCCAAACTTGCTATGAAACGCCTCTCCATATTCAGTTGAGAAAAACGTAAACGAACCATCACCAGTCGGTTGAGGAGTGAAGGGCATGGGGGAGGGAGGAGGGAGGAGGGAGGAGGGAGGAACGGGAAGTAAAAGGAGATGCGGTAAGATTGAGTTCTTAAGAATCGCGAATTAAATAAGATCATTTATTGCCAAGCGACTTCGCCCCCTAAATCCCCCATTCTGGGGGACTTTGAGATCAAAAAAATTCTGGAATTCAAAACGGGTTCGAGCTTCAAAGTCCCCCAAATTTGGGGGATTTGGGGGGCTATAACCCATTGAAACGAAGCCAAAATCAACTAACCAAGCATATTTAGAGAATTTCAGGTTAATAAACTCGCGTTCCTTAGTTTCAAATTAACGCGAATTCAATCTGGCTTTTTCGCTGCGTTGGTCAAATCAATTGGTTAATGCTACAGACCCTTCGCCCCTAAATCTCATTCTGGGGGACTTTGAGAATCCGATACTTTTTGGCTTGAAGTCCGCCACTCGTGGGAGATTTAGGTTGCCCTCCAAGATCTGTAGCACTCAAAGATCAATTTGGTATTGGTCAAATCTTCTATCTTCCAACCCCTCAGACCTGGAGGACTTTAGACTGTTAAGGTGCTTACCAGGAATTCACACCATCCCTAACCTATGATTCCTGTCGTCTCAGTCGATTGGTTGCGCGAACATCTTGAAGAAGTGACGATCGTTGATTGTCGATTTTCGCTCATGGAGCCAGATTTGGGACGGCAGCAATATGAGCAGGGGCACATTCCAGGGGCGTATTATTTGGATTTGAATCGAGACTTGTCGAGTCCGGTAGGTCGGCATGGCGGACGGCACCCTTTGCCAGATGTGGTAGCGTTGGCGGCGAAATTGTCAGAGATGGGAGTCACCAATTTGACTCAGGTGGTGGCTTATGACGATTCTCGGTTTGCTTTTTCGGCTCGACTTTGGTGGCTGTTGCGCTATCTGGGACACGATCGCGTTTCGGTTCTCAACGGCGGATTCAAAGCATGGCAGGCAGCCGGAAATTTAACGACGACAAGGCAGCCTGATCGCCGCTCTGGAAGCTTTATTCCTCAGCCTCAGAGCGACTGGGTTGTAGACATTGCCGCTGTCCAAGCCAAAAAAGACTCGGTGGCACTGGTTGATTCGCGTGAGGCAGAGCGCTATCGAGGAGAACGAGAACCCATCGACCCGATCGCAGGCCACATCCCCGGAGCTGTCAACTATCCGTGGCAAGATGTGACCAACGCAGACGGATTTTTGATTGAGCAACCCGATCGCTGGGCAGACGTACGATCGGCTTCAGAAATTTTGGTTTACTGCGGATCAGGCGTGACGGCGTGTGTCAATTTGCTGTCTTTAGAACTGGCAGGCATCGACGCAAAACTCTATGCAGGCAGTTGGAGTGATTGGTGTTCGTATCAAAACAAAGGCTGAAAGCTTTGAGTTTTCTGACGGCTCCAAACCAGGAATTTTCTCTAAAAGTCCCCCAGATTGGGGGGTTGGGGGGCAAAAGTGCTGAATCACGAAGCGAAAAAACTCTGTCGAATTCACGTTAATCGAAACCGCATCACTCCAATCGATGAAACTGATTCATAAAAGCCCGATCGATGCGATCTTTGAGCAACCAGAGAAGCGACGATCGCCAGCCAAACGTTCCATAAGAAGCCACCGCAGAACGATCGCCCGTTCCGATTAAGCTGAGATACTGCTTTTGAGGATGATAAGACGCTAACGGCTGTTGTCGAATCACACGGCACAGATTGTTAAACAGTGGCTTTCCTTGACGGACGGCAAATACACCCGCTTTGGGACGAGGAGAATTGACCATCGCTGCAACGTCACCCGCCGCAAACACCTGGGGATGAGAGATGGACTGTAGCGCATCGTTGACCAAAATAAATCCGTTTTGATCCACAGCCAGTCCAGCTTTGCCCAACCAGTCTGGAGCCGAAGCTTCTGTCACCCAAACCGTTGCATCACAGACGATCGCCAACCCCGATTCACACATCACCGTCCCCTGACGCACTTCTCGCACCGTTTCTGACAGATGAAGCTGAATGCCTCGCTGACTTAGCAGTTTCTCAAAAAAACGTCGCACCCAGGGACTATGTTTGGGCATTAATTCTGAAGCGCGATGAAAGAGATGCACCGTCACCTGCGATCGCAGTTCCAACAACCGATGCTGCATATTCAGCGCTAACTCGACTCCACCCGTTCCGCCGCCCACGATGCCGATCGTTCGAGCTGAGACAGACGACTGACAAAATTGCTCCCACCAGTCCAACAATTTCTGCACAGGTTTAGCGGGAATGCACTGCGCTGATTCAATGATCGCGGGCAACTTGGGCGTACTGCCAACATCGATCGACACCCAATCAAAAGCGACGGGAGCCTGGTTTTTACACAACACTTGCTGATTTTCTAAATCCAATCCAACGGCTTGATCGATTAAAAATTCTGCTTGAGCAAACTGAGTGAGCGATCGCAAATCAATGTGACAGTCCTCATGCGTATAAAATCCTGCAATTTGTCCCGGTAGCATTCCTGAATAAGGTGTGTCAGAGGCTTCGCTGATCAAGGTCAAACGCACCCCAGGCAACGGATTCAAACCAAACAGTCGGAGGGCGATCGCGTGGCTATGTCCTCCACCGACCAGCACAAGATTTTTGAGCATTGGTTTCTGTGTCATGTCCTGATTTTACGGTGGGGAAGGGGAGGAGACATTAGACAGGGGACAAGAAGCATCAGACGGTGAGCGAGAAGCATCAGACGGTGAGCGAGAAGCATCAGACGGTGAGCGAGAAGCATCAGACGGTGAACTGCTTTGTTTAAGCTCAGAGATTGGGTCGCATACTGGCAGCGATTTGTCAAACGATAAAAGCGTTCACTCTGCGGGATTGGCAGTATCCTGATAGGATTGTGAAATCTATGTTGGGGAGTTTCTGATGAATAAGATGCTGTGGCTGGCTGGCTTGGGAGTTGCGATCGCCCTAGGAAGCTGTGGCAAGCAAGATCGAGCGCAGATCCAAAAATCACCCGATGCCGTCCCTGTGACTCAGGCTCCCCAAAATTTTCCCAAGCCGACCGTCAGTGCGAATGCACCGATGCCGACGATCGCCGTCAAGGGAATGATTCAATCAACCAGCGCCCAGACTCGACTTTCTCGACTCTCAACTGCTAATCGGCGTGATCCCTTTGCCGCTGTACTCCCCCCCGAAATCAAGATGGGAGCGGTCAAAAATCAACCTGCGGCAAGGCGATCGGTTTCTTCTCAAGTCCAACGGCCCACTGTCAAGCCCGCTACTCAAGCGCCCCAGATTGCCCTAACGCCTCTTCCGCCCAGTTCTTTGCCTGCCCTTCCGCCTGTTGCGGTCAACTCGGCCCCGCCGCTCTCTAATGTGCCTGTCCTTCCGCCTGTCTCGCGCACCAGTTTGGCGGATGCGATCGAGATTACGGGTGTGATTCAAGTTGGGGGCAAAGTGACGGCGATCGTTCAATCTCCAACCGAATCGACCGCACGCTACGTTCAGCCCGGTGAATATCTAGCCAATGGCAGCGTCTTATTGAAACGCATTATCATGAGTAAGAACGGAGAGCCAACGATCGTGCTTCAACAAAACGGTGTTGAGGTGACCAAATCGATCGGCAGCACCCGTGTCGCCAGCGCTTCATAGGAATCAATAGCTGCAAAAAACTCCCTATCGATCTCCAAAAGACATCCTCTGAGATAAATCCCTTTCATCCCTCCTCGCGAAAGCGGGGCAACGCCCTCCCTCATCTCTCAAAACGGAGCTTCCTGGCATGATGGAGCCTTCCCCGCGATCGACTCACTCCAAGCAAATGTCTAGAGCAAACCCAGAACGGCGATCGCTCAACTACCAGGAGTCTTATATCTGTCCGGTGTGTCGTCATGGGCAGATTGAGGCGTTGACGCTGATGGATGCCTTTGCCTGCAATTTTTGTCGCCACATCTTTACGGCCAATTTGCGAGAGCAGTCCATTCACGTCGAAGATAGCTCTCAGCCGATGAGTTGGCGCTGGAATGGTCGCAACTGGCAAGCTGCAAATCAGCCCGATGTCGATCTGACCGTGGTGATCTGGCTGGTAGGTGTGGCGCTAGTGATTTTGCCCCCGGTGCTGGTGGGAATTCCGGCTTACATTTTTACCCCGTTGGAGGGGAGCGATCGCTCCTGGTTTCCGGCTTTTTGGGTGGGGCTGACTTTTGTCACGCACTTTTTGTTTGTCGCGTGGCTAATGGTTGAGCATTATCAACTGCCGCTCTATGTGTCCTACAAAATTCGTTTGCGCCAATGGTTTGAGCGACGTTAATTGGTTAAGGGACGCTATCATCTCTATCTATTCCTGGATAGTCTTGATAAAGAACTTTTGAACACTCCTGCTGGGGTTCCCATTGAGGTATTACGTCAGATTTACGAAGTCGTAAAGGAACGATTCAGCAAAGCATAGATTAAGGGAAATAACTTATGCAGATCACGATCGACCTGCCGCCAGATCTGGAACAAGACCTGATCCGTCAAGCGGCGCAATCTGACATTCCACTTCAGACCTTAATTCTGCAAGCCTTGCGTCGGATGATTGAAACGCCCCCTGTTTCCACTTCTCAATGGTCAGAGGCTATCTTGTCCTACGAAGGAATTCCTGACTTCCCTGCACTTGAGTCCTACCGTGACGAACTCCTTTCACCCCCTGAACTGGAGCTATTCTGATGCGCTATCTGCTCGATACTTGCGTTATCAGCGACTTCATCAAGGGCGAAACTGGTACTAAAGCCAGGCTCAAGCAAACCCCACCCGTTGATATTGCCGTTTCTGCAATCACGGTCATGGAGTTACGCTACGGCTTGGCACTCAATCCACAACGCGCCCAAGAAATCGAAGCGACGATCGCCAGTTTTCTGGCTTCTGTGACAATTCTCCCTTTCAGCATCGTAGAAGCTGAACAAGCGGCTCAGATCCGGGCTGCTCTTAAATCTCAAGGACAGCCGATCGGTGCCTACGATGTCTTAATTGCGGCTACTGCACTTCAACAGACCCTTCTCATGGTCACAGCAAACCAGCGAGAATTCGATCGAGTTCCTGGTCTACAAACTGAGAATTGGCGACAGCCTCAGAAAATTGGTTGATGCAAACCGCAAGGAATTATCTGCTGGAGCGGATGGGCAAGAGATCTCGGTTGCGACGCACACTGGTCTATTGCCGCTCAGAATGATCGTTCGCTGTTAGCTTAGAAGAGTTACCTTCTTGGCGCAGATCAGTTATGTCTGTCGATTTTAGTGCGGCGATTCCGACCTTTGTGATTACGCTGCGTGAAGGAGTCGAGGCGGCCCTTGTCGTAGGAATTGTCCTGGCTTATTTGAATAAAGCGGGTCAGTCTCGACTCAATGCCTGGGTGTATGGCGGTGTCGCTGGAGGAATCGGGGCCAGTGTCCTGGTTGGCATTCTATTTAACTGGACGATTCAAGCGCTGCAAGTGTCCGATCGCCCTTATGCCCCCGTTCTCAAACCGTTGATTGAAGGGGTGTTGGGTGTAGTGGCGATCGCACTCCTCAGTTGGATGCTCATCTGGATGACGCAACAGGCAAAATCTCTCAAATCCGGTGTAGAAACTCAGATTGGACAGGCGCTCAAAGAAGATGTTGGCGCAGGTTGGGGCGTTTTGGGTCTGATCTTTTTTGCCGTTTTGCGAGAAGGGTTTGAAACCGTTGTCTTTATTGCTGCCAAATTTCAGCAGGGGTGGATTCCCGTCGGAGGCGCGATCGCGGGATTGGCGACAGCGGTGGCGATCGGCGTTCTACTCTTCAAATGGGGCGTGAGAATCAACCTGCGTCTGTTCTTTCAGATCATGGGGGTGTTTTTGCTGCTGATCGTTGGCGGGTTGGTCATTTCAGCCCTGGCTCATTTCGACAAAGCGTTGGGAAGGCTGGCTCAAGATCCACAGTTTGCTTCTGTTTGCCCGTCTGGATTGGCCCAAAACGCTTCCTGCTTTCTCGGATCGCCCGTTTGGAATTTGCACGAAATTTTGCCCGATCGCCAATTTCCCGGCATCATCTTGCACACGCTGTTTGGCTATGTCGATCGCTTGTATCTGGGGGAAGCGATCGCCTATCTCCTCTTTCTGCTAACCGTTGGCGGCATTTACTTACAAAGCATTACTGGCTGGACAGGACTCAGGACTGGAGACCAAAGACTGAAGACTGAAGACTGAAGACTGAAGACTGAAGACTGAAGACTAAAGATATTGTCTAAAGTCCAACGCCCAATATCCAAGACCCCATCCAACAAAAACTGGGATCAAAAGCTTTCACTTTCAACCCCAGGCAAAGTAGCTGCACTTAACTTAAATCCACATCATCAGGAAACCAACAGCACGACTAGCCCTGAACGGCTTTACGACGACGAGACGCAGCCAGCAGACCAACAACGCCTAGACCTGCCAGAGTAGCGGGTTCGGGAACGTGAACAGACGCAGCAGACAGCGCAAAGTCAGAGTTTTTGGAGCCAGACGGATAGTTGCCCTTAGCATCTTTGACTTTTACAGGGGTGAGGCTAAACCCAGCAATTTCAGTTTTGCCAAAGGGGTTGAGAATGTTGTAAGACCCACCTTCATTGGTGAGAGAAGGCGAAACATTCACCACAGAGCCACCGGGGAGACTCCAAACGGCTGTGTTGTTGCTCGTTACCGTGAGTTTACCGACCGTGTTGAGAACACCGCCCGCCGTAACGAGAGCAGCTTCAAAGACTTGATCGAAGTAGACTCCTGGCTGATACAAAAAGCTGAGTTGCAGTGATTCGAGAACGCCTGCTTTTTTGAAGTCAACTTTGAGGGATTCACCGAGATCAATTTCGCCTTGAGACGAGTCGCTAGAGAGCTTTTTGGCATCTTGAGCCACCCCGATTCCTAGAATTCCGCCGACGGTTTTTTGCGTCAATTGGCGGTTATTACTGGGATTAGCTGAGAGCTTGAAAAAGTTGTTGACGAGGCAGCTTTGTTGACCAACACAGTTTTGACCAACGGCATCCTGAGCGGTAAAAGAAGCGGCTTGAGCAGACGTGCTGGTGAGGGCGATCGCGCCAGTCGAGAGAACACCAGCCAAAATCGAGAGACGAGTCAATTGAGACATTTTTTTGCTTCAGTGAGTGAGTAGAAGAGGAAGTAAGCGTTTTTAGCGATTCGGTACTCAGTACATACCGCAAAAGCTACGTATAAATTGTCTTCCTTGCTTTGATGTTTCCATACTATTACGCAAACTCCGTAGTTCACCCGATCTCACCCTTTCTTTATGCAACGCTCAAAAAAATGCCTGTATCTCTAACTTTGTGTAAGGTGTGGGAATAAATCGCAATTTGATCGTTCCGTAGGGGCACTGAGTTCTACGTAATAATTGTTACTTAAACGTAGTGATCAAACCACGCCTCGGTAACTTTTCTAACCGGGACGAATTGCAGATCAGCGTTTTCTCTTATGTTTTCTGTTATGTGTTTTCTCTTATGAATGTTGAGGACGATCGCAAGTTCCTCTCAAGGTCATCCCTAAAAAAACGCAGACTCAACAAAATTCTTGACTTCGACTACAGATCCGGAAGCGCTTTCTGAGCCTCACGTTAACGTTAACTCGATGAAGTTCCTTTGCTTCGGTATCAAGCTTCTGCCTCCCAAACCGCCCAATTAGAGGGACTTTAGAACAAGATTTCTGGCTCGTAGCAAAGGAGTTATTGAACTTGCACTAAAAAATAGCTCCAAACTTCAGCACTACGCTGAAAATCTGGAGCTAAGAGAATTTACATATCCGCAGCGACGAGTCTTTACGCCAACACCGTTTTTGCTTGCTGCGCTACTTGCTCAACTTGATCCTGAGACAGCGTTTCTAAGGCCGATCGCGCCTCTGGTGAGTCAAACGCACTCATAGCCTGCACCACACGATAGCGAATTTGCCAATCTGGGTTAGAGACATAAGGCATCAAAATCCCCACCGCTCGTAGATCGCCCAACTCCCCTAGAGAGCCGATCGCCGCCGTTTTCATCAAGTCGTTGTCCGATTCAAGCGCCTCTTGCAGCAGATCAAACGCGCGAGTATCGCCCAATTCTCCCAAAGCAGCCACGATACTAAAGCTGACCAGCCACTCCCCTGTTCTGTGGTAGAGCTGCTGTAAATCGTCGTAGGCTTCTGTCAGTTTGAGCGCGGCGATCGAGTCTGCGGCGGCCGCTTGCACGTCGGGTTCTGGATCAAATAAGCCCGCTTTGAGCAGTTTTAGCGCCTGTTGACGATCCTGACTGCCCAGCGAGGAAAGCTGACTCACCGCCGCGTAGCGCACCCGCACATTGCTATCCACCACAGGTTGTTGAATCATCTGAAACGCGATCGCTGGCTCAAGTTGACGCAGTTGATTGACCCCGCGCATTCGATCGCCAAAATCTGTGGAATCTAAAAGTTCTTTCACCGACTCAGAGGTAATGCTCATCCTAATCAAGTTTTGAGTTTTTATTTTGAATGATCCGCCAATTTCGCAGCCAGAATCCGCTTTACGCCTGCTCTGCGGCCATCGCTCGAATGATGTCGCCACGAGTGAGAATGCCGATCACATGCCCTGCCTTATCCACCACAGGTAGACGGTGAACATTGCGATCGTGCATCAGTTTGGCGGCCTCCGAAAGGGGTTTGTCGGGGGCGATCGTCACAACAGGGTCGTGATTCATGACTTCGCCAGCCGTTTGCCCCAGGGCTTTGTGCAGATCTTTTTCGTAGCGAGATGGGTTTTCGAGATAAATCACGCTGTCGAGGATCATGATGTAAGCCGGAGGAGTCACGCCGCTCTCTTGCCACATCAGATCGCTTTCAGAAATAACGCCCACCAGTTTTCCAGCTTGATCGACCACCGGGAGACCGCTAATCCGCCGCTCCGCCAAAGTTTGAATGACTTCTTTAAGGGGAGTTTCGGGATGTGCAGTCACCGGGTCGCGAGTCATAACATCCGCAATGGTTTTTGGCATGGGAATGATCGCTCTAAGGTTCTGAGGATCATTATTGAGGAATTTGGGGGATCACCTTCGATCGCGTTCATAGCTTGTAACAAAGGTTTGCGCTGATCCCGCAGTTTTACCCTAATCCCAGATCCGTGACCGCCCCCAGACTGCTCGACGAAACGAGTTTGGCATACTTGGCTAACACGCCTTTGGTATAGCGAGGAGCGGGCGGTTTCCAGGTTGAGCGGCGGCGATCGAGTTCTGTGTCTGACACATTCAATTGCAGCAACCGGGCAGGCGCATCAATGGTGATCAAGTCTCCTTCTCGAACGAGGGCGATCGTGCCTCCGACAAACGCTTCTGGGGCGACGTGACCGACGACCATGCCGTAAGTGCCGCCAGAAAAGCGTCCGTCTGTGATCAGTCCAACCGCATCGCCCAACCCAGCCCCAATGATTGCCGACGTGGGAGCCAACATTTCACGCATCCCGGGCCCACCTTTTGGCCCTTCATAGCGAATGACCAAGATATCTCCCGCGACAATTTTATTTGCCAGAATTGCTTCCAGGCAGGCTTCTTCTGATTCAAAAACTCTGGCTGGGCCAGTAATCTGAGCTTTCTTAATGCCCGTAATTTTTGCGACTGCGCCTTCGGTTGCCAGATTGCCGCGCAAGATTGCCAGATGTCCTTGAGCATAGATTGGCTTGTCCCAGGGACGAATCACATCTTGATCGGGACGCGGCTCATTAGGAACGTCTCGCAGCACTTCGGCGACGGTTTGCCCCGTCACAGTCAGGCAGTCACCGTGCAGCAAATCGTGAGCCAGCAGCATTTTCATGACTTGAGGAATGCCGCCTGCTTTGTGTAGATCGGTTGCCACATAGCGTCCAGACGGCTTGAGATCACAGAGAACGGGCACGCGGGCGCGAATTCGTTCAAAGTCGTCCAGTTTCCATTCAACGCCGGCTGAGTGAGCGATCGCCAAAAAGTGTAAGACAGCATTCGTCGAGCCACCCACCGCCATGATCACCGAAATGGCATTCTCGATCGACTTACGTGTAATGATGTCTCTCGGCAAAATCTGATTGCGAATCGCTTCGACCAGCACTTTGCCCGCGAGTTTGGTATTGTCTGCTTTTTCGGGGTCGATCGCCGACATCGTAGAGGAATACATCAAGCTCATGCCCATTGCTTCAAAGGCAGAAGACATGGTGTTGGCAGTGTACATTCCGCCACAGGAACCCGCTCCCGGACAGGCGTTGCGCTCGACAGCATAGAGCATCGCTTCATCAATTCTGCCTGCACTGTATTGACCAACTGCCTCAAAAGAACTGACGACCGTTAAATCAGTGCCTTCTAAATTCCCTGGTTTGATGGTGCCGCCATACACAAAGACAGCGGGAATATTCATTCGAGCCATTGCGATCATGGCACCGGGCATATTTTTGTCGCAGCCGCCGATCGCCAACACGCCATCCATACTTTGGCCCATGCAGGCCGTCTCGATCGAATCGGCGATCACATCCCGTGAAACGAGCGAATACTTCATGCCCTCGGTGCCCATCGAAATGCCGTCGCTGATGGTGATCGTGCCAAAGATTTGAGGCATTCCACCCGCCGATCGAATTCCAGTCTCAGCTTGAATGGCGAGGGGAGCGATTCCCATATTGCAAGGTGTGATCGTACTGTGAGCGCTGGCCACTCCCACGATCGGCTTGGTAAAGTCGGCATCCTCAAATCCAACGGCCCGTAACATGGCGCGATTGGGCGATCGCTGGACACCCTGAGTGATGGCTTGGCTTCTAAGATTGTCTGTTCTAGGATTATCTGACATTCTCTGTTCTCAATTGACGATCGGCGAGTGATTTAACGGAAATTCGATGAAGTTTTTTCGCTTCGGTGTTCAAATCTTTTGCCCCTCAACCTCCCAATTCTGGAGGACTCTAGAACAAGAGTTCTGGCTCAAAGTCCTGCTTTTATAGGGAATTTAAGGAGCGCTTCCAGATTCACAATCGGAGCCTTTTGTCGAATTTACGTTGATTTGGAGTTCGTTTTTTGAACAACCCACAGAGAGCTATTCTAGAACTTCTTAGAAGGCAAAATGGTTGTGTTTCAAGAATGTTATTAGCTGCTGATGAGCTGTTTGACGAGTTCACAAAATCCCTCACCTTCGGCGGCGGTTGTGACATAGGTGGGTTGGTGAGTTAGTTGGTCGGCGTAATGCAGGACGTTTGCGACTCCGACTGAGGTGGGAAAGACACTCGGATCAAACAAACTTTCGTCATTGGGACTGTCGCCGACTGTGAGAATTTCATCCGATGCAAAGCGATCTTTGAGAACAGTTAACAATCCGTCAGCTTTGTTTTGCTGAAGGGGTTTGATGTGGCACTGAACATTGCTATACGTGAAACTCCAGCCTTGAGACTGACAGAAATTAGCGATCGCTCCCAACTCCTCCAAACTCAGCCCTGTCACATCAAACGTCCAATCGGTTAATCGAAAACGGTTATCGTGCGATTCTTCAAGCGTGGGAAATTGAGTCTGCAATTGTCGAAAGGTTTCTGCTAATTTTTGGCGATGCTGATTGAGATCAGGAATGGGAACGAGTAAGCTTCCGAGATCATTTTCGATCAAATTGGAGTAAAACAAACCGCCATTCTCTGCGATCGCGCCCACAACCGGAAGATAATTTGCCAAACCGCTCACCCAGCCCGCCGATCGACCTGTGACAATCAGCACTTCAAATCGAGTTGAAAGGAGTTGCAGCGATCGCAACAGTTCGGGTGTAAATTTGCCTGCGGTGGTCAGCGTCCCATCCATATCGGTCGCAATCAGCCGAATCTTTTGGAGACAATGAGACGATTGAGAAAGCGGAAGTAGAGGCATGGAGGCTAAAAAAGGAGGGCTATGAAAATTCGTTCTGCAAACCAATCTGACATTCCTGGCATCAAATCGAGTTGAAAGGAGTTGCAGCGATCGCAACAGTTCGGGTGTAAATTTGCCTGCGGTGGTCAGCGTCCCATCCATATCGGTCGCAATCAGCCGAATCTTTTGGAGACAATGAGACGATTGAGAAAGCGGAAGTAGAGGCATGGAGGCTAAAAAAGGAGGGCTATGAAAATTCGTTCTGCAAACCAATCTGACATTCCTGGCATTTTACCGATGATTGCCAAAATCTGTGCACTGCACCAAGCCTGGGACGCTGCCAAATATGATTTTTTGCCCCACCCTGAGCGATCGTATCAAAAGTGGTTAAGCAATCTGATTAACGACCCTCAAGATCTTTGCTTAGTTGCTGAAGAATCCAATCAACTGGTCGGATTTTTGATCGCCACCGTCGAGAGAGAAGTTCCTATTTATACATTGAAGAGATACGCATTTGTGCACGATCTTTGGGTCGAGCCAGACTTTCGTCATGCTGGAGTCGCCCGTCAGATTGTAGAACAAGCAATCGCCCATTTCACTCAATTAGAGATTCCGCAAATTCGCTTAGATACAGCGCTGGAGAACAAGTCTGCCCGGAATTTGTTTGAAAAATGTGGATTTAGAATGAGTACGATCGAAATGTTGATCGAACTGCACAAAGGATGAGAGGTCAAAGGACGCTGAATTCAAATCGCCCACTCCGCAAATTTTACGCCTCACCCCTCACTCCTCACTCCTCACCCCTCACTCCTCACTCCCCCGGATTTCTCTCCCCCATGATGGTTTACTTTTGATTCGGGGGCATTCTGAAAACGATTCAAGTTCCTAGCCAGCATCGTCTATGTCATCTCAGCTTATTTTTCCCTTACTCGCTCAAGCCGCTCCCAAAACGACCAAAACAAAATCGGCTTCCAGTCCCGCTGCGGTCTCTACACCGAGTCAAGACGCTGGGCAACAAGTTTGGATGGCCGCCTCTGGTGGGTTGTTTTTGCTGCTGGTGGTTCTTGGCATTTTCTCTACAATTCAAGCCAACAAGCTCAAAAAACAGGTCAAATTTGAGACGTTTAAGAATCGAGAACTGCACAAAAAGCTGAAATACGCTGTAGAAACGATCGGCAAAATGGAGCGTAACCCCGATCTGATTCACTCGCGAGAGTTTAACCTCGACTATCTGAGAATGCGGATGGCTGAAGAGGTGTTTCACTTTGCGATCGTCAATCAAATCAAAATCAAAGTCAAAGACAAAATTACGATCGCGCTGCGTCCGGGTCAGGCCAATCAAGGTGAAATCGGCATTGCTAGCACAGGGCGACAGGTCGATGAGATTTTTGATGTCGAATATGAAGCAAAAGATGCCAGCGGCAAACTCTCCAAGCGCGTTCTGTTTCGCATTCAAATCAAGATTCTCAAATTGCCGACTCAGCCCACTTCGGTCACGATTAATCAGATCATCGACTGCTTTGAAACTTTCCTGAGTCCTTCTCACGAAAACGAAACCTGGCAGCCCGCTGTCCAGGGCCGCATCGCCAACATGCGCTGGGATCAAAAAGCAAAACCCACGCCTCTCTTAGTTTTAGAGCAAACCCAGGAAGGCTCCAATGTCACCTTTAGAACCAATCGGATGGCAGGACAAGCTTAAGGTTTGATGAGTCACAACTCGCTCGATCGCGTCAAATCTCCAGGATAATAGAAGCATCTCTTTTGAAATGACTCCTATGCAGACCAGCGATCGTCCTCTTGCCTCTAGCTTTCAGTTAGCTCGCACCGCTTCCGTGACTCGCAAAACAGGCGAAACGGATGTGAAAGTTAGCCTCAATCTGGATGGGACAGGTCACTGTGTTGCCAAAACAGGGGTGCCGTTTCTAGATCACATGCTGCATCAGATCGCGTCACATGGACTGATCGATCTCGACGTGCAAGCGACAGGCGATATTGAAATCGACGATCACCATACCAATGAGGATGTGGGCATTACGTTGGGGATGGCGTTGGCTCAGGCATTGGGCGATCGTAAAGGCATTGTCCGCTTTGGTCATTTTGTCGCCCCGTTGGATGAAGCTTTAATTCAAGTAGCGCTCGATTTTTCGGGTCGTCCCCATCTCAGCTATGGGTTAGACATTCCGACTCAGCGCGTGGGAACTTACGATACGCAGCTTGTGAGAGAATTTTTTGTGGCGATCGTCAACCATGCCCAGATGACGCTACACATTCGGCAATTAGACGGCATTAATTCTCACCACATTATTGAGGCGACCTTTAAGGCCTTTGCGCGATCGCTCCGCATGGCAACCGAAATTGATCCGCGTCGGGCCCATACGATTCCCAGTTCAAAAGGCGTGCTTTAACTGCCCCCATTGCCTTTAGAATAACCTGGTGAATAAATTCCGCAGAATACCTGGCGGTTAAGGTTAGCTTCGCAAGAGCAGTCGGAGGGCATCTATGATGCGTGCAGGAAGCCTATTCATTTCTTCTCTCCCAGATTTGGCGATCGTTCCTTCCAGTCACTCGCTTGCTCGTAGGCGTAGCCGACTTGAAAGATCTGGTCTTCTCGCAAAACGTTGCCTAAAATTTGGAGACCGATCGGCATTCCCTGACTATCGAATCCACAGGGGACGCTCATGCCGGGAAGACCTGCCAGATTTGCGGGAATCGTCATCAAGTCGGTCAAATACATACTCAGCGGGTCAGCCGTCTTCTCACCGATTTTGAAGGCAGTCGTTGGCGCGGTGGGAGACACTAATACATCGACTTGAGAAAAGGCTTGCTCGAAATCTTGCTTGATTAGCGTTCTGACCTTCTGAGCTTTGAGGTAGTAAGCGTCGTAGTAGCCTGCTGATAAAACGTAGGTGCCAATCATAATCCGACGTTTCACTTCTGCGCCAAAGCCCTCAGCACGGGTGCGGGTGTACATGTCCATCAAGTTTTCGGCATCCTCAATGCGGGCACCGTATCGGACTCCATCGTATCGGGCTAGATTGGCGGAGGCTTCCGACGGGGCGATGATGTAGTAAGCGGCAATGCCGTAGCGGAATCGAGGACAGGAGATTTCTTGAATTTCGGCTCCCAAGTCTTTGAGTTGCTCGATCGCCGTTCTCACCGCTTTTTCGACTTCAGGATCTAGCCCTTCGCCAAAGGTTTCTCGAATTACACCAACTTTTTTGCCTTTGAGATCGGGGGTGAGAAACTGCGTGTAGTCGGGAATGTCTACTTTGAGGCTGGTCGAATCTTTGGCATCGTATCCGGCGATCGCGTTGAGCAAAATGGCGGTATCTTCGACCGATCGACCAAAGGGGCCGATCTGATCCAATGAGGACGCAAAGGCGACTAGCCCATATCGAGAAACGAGTCCGTAGGTGGGTTTGAGTCCGACAATGCCGCAAAAAGAAGCGGGTTGACGAATTGAGCCGCCCGTATCCGACCCCAGCGAAATGGTACATTCTCCGGCAGCAACGGCCGCGGCCGACCCACCAGACGACCCACCCGGCACGCGAGACAGATCCCAGGGATTGGCGGTGAGTTGGTAAGCAGAAGTTTCAGTCGAGCCGCCCATTGCAAACTCATCCAGATTGGTTTTGCCGACGATCACGGCTCCGGCATCTGCGACTTTTTGCGTCACGGTCGATTCGTAAGGCGGCACGAAGTTTTGCAGAATTTTGGACGCGCAAGTAGTGGGAATGCCCTGGGTGCAGAGGTTGTCTTTGAGGGCGATCGGAATCCCCGCCAACAGCCCAATTTCCTCGCCAGCCGCGATTTTGGCATCCACCTGTTTGGCCTGCGCCAGGGCACGATCGGCGGTGATGTGCAAGAAGCTATGAAGCTTTGGCTCTAGTGCTTGAATCTGATCCAAGGCAGCTTGAGCGATTTCGGCAGCAGACCGTTCTTTGCGGATGAGTTGTTGATGCAACTCGCGAATGGATGCCATGTAATGCCCTCTCTCTGTTTCAGCGTCGTTTCAGCTCCAACTAAATAGTATAGGGGCGATAGGCAGCAATCGAGGGGTTGTTATGCTGCCGTCGCTTCTTCATAAACTCAAGGCAAGGGAATTCCTGCGGAACGAATAGCCAATTTAACAGCCCCTTTGACCACATCACTCACTGTTGCATCTCCCAATGACTGCCCCCACTTTAACAAGTTGGCTTTGATTGTCGAATTGGTTTGAGCCTGAGTCGCCATGTCTCTTGCTACCTGCTCCTGAGCAACATCAACTGTCACTCCTTTCTTCTGCAACTGCTCAATCAAGTCTTGAATTTGTGCTGCTGCCCTGCTCAAGTCACTACCCATATTGATGTAGTTACCCTGAACATACGTTCCGGTGTTAGATTCAATATAGTTACCGCCACCTGTATTGATATGTCGATCTACACTCATTACATGATTCTCCACGATTGCCTTTGCTTCCACACTAACTGGTCTACTTGCCATTAGTCTGGCAATTTCCATCAAATTAGTATTTTGGTGTTGATAAGCTTCAATTTCTCGATCTTTTGCTTGTAGTTGATGCCGATACTTCTCGTTGATAGATTTGAGAGCCGATTCATATCGCTGTTTCAGAGATTTTTCTAATTTTGCTTTATCTGCTCCTAGTGGTACATTGACGCGAACAATAAATGCCCCATCATTTTTATTTTCTATTGCCTGAATTGATAGCTCTTTCCCTTCTGTCTCAACTTTTATAGGACTTACGCACTGTACAAGAGAGCCATTGTGTGGGGTAACGTATCTGCGTTAGTGTGGGCTTTTAAAAACTGCCCTTTGCGGGCTGAGATCGCTAGATAGGAAGCAGAAAAATCATGCTCAAAGGGCTGAAAACCATACCTCCTATCTTGGATTTTCTGTCAATGCGTAAGTCCTATTTTAGTTTCTCTAGAGAAATCAGTAGGGCATTCCAATCTACTCCATTTCTAAAGATTAGATCAACTGTACCTAAAGCTTTTTGGAAAAGCTTGTTGAAATCGCCGGGGGCAAAAACTCCACTACTTGGACGACGTTCTTGATTTCCCGACTTTAAATAAACATACTGACATTCAGTATCATCTAAAATAGTACCAGTATTAATATTCCAGTCTTCTAAGCAAGTAGCTGTAAAAATTGCTCCTGTGAAATCTGTTCCTAATGCTTGAGTTCTGCTTAAGTTGGCACCACTTAGATCAGCGTTAACAAAGTCAGAATCATTAATATTAGCTCCACTTAAATTAGCTTGACGCAGGTTTGCTCTGCTAAGGGCGGCATCACTTAAATTTACTCCTCTTAAAATAGTTTTACTAAGGTCAGTTTCACTTAGAATACTTTTGTTTAAATTTGCTTCGCCTAGATTAGCTCCTCTGAGATTAGCGCCGAAGAGAACTGTCTTACTTAAAATTGCTCCAATTAGAACCACTCCACTGAGATCAGCACCTGTTAAATCAGCTTCACTTAGAATTACTCCACTTAGAATCGCTCCGCTAAAATTACTACTAAAAAAGTTTGCCTTACTTAAAACTGCCCCGCTTAAAATTACTCCACTTAAATCAGGAACGATGTTTGGGTTTTCTTCTACCCAATCATTCCAAATTTCAATACCCTGTCGAAGAATTGCTAAATGTTCCTCGTTCGCCATTACAGACTTTCCTCAAGGGTTTATCAGTTGGCGAAGCGAGAATTCTAATGAAACAAGGTCTTCTTGAATCGTTTGCCAGATGATGAATAGGTTCACCTGAAAATACTCGTGAATCACAATATTTCGCATTCCACGCACATCATCCCAAGGAATTTCAGGATGTGAAACTTCCACATCAGGTGGAATGCTACGAACTGCTTCACCAATAATTGCTAGGTTGTACAAGACTGCCCTGATCGTTTTGCGATCGCCTTGAAACTCCTCAAAGGTTGTCTCGTTTGTGAACTCTCGGATCTCTGCGATCGCGGCTAGTACATCTCTTACTCTATTTTGCCAATCTCTAGAAGGCACGAATCGCCTCCCGAAAAACAGGTTCCCGTAGATAAGGTTTGAGGGAGTCGGGTGTACCCAGATCAACCGAACTCTCTAAAATCTCCTCCAGGTATCGTTTCAAGCGTACAAAGGTGAACAACCCGACCGGGCGATCGAACTCTACCAGCAGATCGACATCGCTGTCTATTCGCGCTTCATCTCTTGCTACTGAACCAAACAGCATCAGAGACTTTACGCCAAAATCCTTCAGCGTGTTTTGGTGCTTTGCCAGTAATATAAGGGCCTCCTGTTTTCGCACTACCTAACCTGCAATGAAAAGAAAAACCTATCGAAAATTGTAGCCCACCAGTCACCTCCCAATTGCGTCTCAACCAAAAATTCACAGCTACTTGGGCATCGTGTCCACAGATAGCTTGCCGCTTGCGCTCCCACCGATAACTCAAGGTAGCATAACAAGCGGGCTGACCAAATTTTGGCAGAAGCGGACGTGATTTCTGAAACACAGATCCGATCGGTGACCTTAGAAAATGTTCTGGTGGACACAGGAGCTACAACACTCTGTTTGCCATCAGAAACGATCGCCCAGCTAGGACTGCAAATTCTCAAAGAAGTCAACGTCTCAACCGCAATGGGAATTGGCAAAGCTCGAATCTTTCAGGATGCAAAGATTTCTCTGCGGGGGCGAGAAGGGACATTTGAATGTTTGGAGTTGCCCGGAGGTCGCGATCCCCTTCTGGGTGTGATTCCTTTAGAGGCGTTGGGCATCAAGCTAGATTTACAAAATCAGACCTTAAGACTGTTACCCATCAGTTCTACAGAAACTTACCTGACGATTTATTAGGAAAGGCGTGAAGGGGATTCAACTTAAAGCGGTCTAATAGTAATAGTCTGGCTGGGGAGTGGTCTTAGCTGTAGAAGAGCCGTAGAAATAGTAGTTGGCGGTGTAGCTGACTCGGACTTGAGATTGACTGCGAACCCGATCGCACCCTTCAGTAGGCGCTTTGCCGCCTGTCGTTTCTAATCGCTGAATCCAATTGACGGGGCTAAATTTGCCGCTTCCTTCATGAGATTTGGCCTCCAGCAATAGCCAGGGAATCGTATCTTTGTCGGGCGCACCGGACTTTTCTCTGAGTTGCCCTGCAATTTTGCTGCCGTCATTGGCTTCCCAGGTGGGCCCGGCGTAGTGCTTTCCAGTCGTTTTGCCTTGGTCGTTGAGCAACACCGCATCAGGTGCTCTTAGTGTCCATTCAAACTGATTGGCATCTTCTGCTTTAGCTTTGCATTCATAAATCTGCACGCCTTGAGCCGCCATTTTGAACAAAAGTTCTTGACCCGATGGCACCTGTAAATTTTTGGGCACATCAGGAGCAGCTTGAGCAGAAAGATTCAAGGTTCCCAGACTGATCACAGAGAGCAGCAAGCAAGAAAGTCGATTCATGGCGGACTCCTTAGAAGAATAGATAGCTGAGAGATTACACGAGCGATCGTTTGACTTTATGCAGCAGTCCGCCTTGAAAAGCTAAAATCTTCAGATGGCTGAGAGGGGAAACCCGGCTTAATGATGTCAGGCAAGGGAACAAACGTGAAAAAACTTGGATTTCGATCGCACCTTCAGCAAGCCGTAAAGTTAGCTGGTTTTTTGCTGTTGAGTTGGCTGTTGGTGATGGGTTCCCCTTTACTGGCAGCGCCGATTAACCCCCAGCTAGAAGAGCAAGTGCTGCAAATTATTCGCAAGCATCCAGAAGTGATTCTCGAATCGGTCAGGACTTACCAAAAACAACAGCAAGATCAGCAGCGGCAGTCCCAGCAGGCGTTTGTTGATCAGATGAAAACGAATCCGAGGGCGGTGATTGGTCAGTCTCCGACGACGGGTGCCAAAGCTGGAAAGGTTGTGCTGGTCGAGTTTTCTGACTTTCAGTGTCCTTATTGCGCGGCGGCCAGTGCCACACTCAAACAGTTTTTAGCAAAACACGGCGACGAAGTGACTTTAGTGTACAAGCACTTTCCGTTAATCACGATTCACGCTGAGGCGATGCCTGCCGCAAAAGCCGCCTGGGCCGCTGGACAGCAGGGCAAATTTTGGGAGTATCACGATGCGCTGTTTACCAATCAGAAACAGTTAGGGGAAGCCTTTTACTCACAAACTGCCAAGACTTTGGGATTAGATGTCGCGCGATTTGAGCGCGATCGCTCCAGTAAGGCGGCAGAGACGGCGATCGTTCAAGACCTCCAGTTAGGCGAAAAGCTAGGCGTTGAAGGGACTCCGTTTTTTGTCATGAATGGAGTGGTTTTCTCTGGCTCGGTTGAGTTGCCGGAGTTAGAAGCGACCCTGGAGAAGCTGAAGGGATAAGGGGTGCTGTTGGTTGAGGTTGAGCAATTTTGGTGGTGAGTGAGATGAAACGGTGGATTAACGGGTTGGCGGTGGTATCTTTGATGGTGGCGCTCGATCGGGCTGTGGTGGCCCAAAACAAAATTTATACGCCAATTCCGCTGACTTCTGGTAAGGAGATTTCGGATACGCTGTCGGATGCTGACATTCCTACAGGACAGGGCAATTTTGCGCGAGATTACTCGATCCAACTACAAGCGGGTGATCAGATTTCGATCGATTTATCGTCAGACAATTTTGATACGATCGTGACGCTGATGACGACCAAAGGCGAAACGGTTTCTGAGAACGACGACGGCCCAGATGGCACGACCAATTCATTATTGTTTACGCGAATCGGCAAGCCCGGAAATTACATCGTGCGCGTGAAGGCATTTGGGGAAACCGTGGGCGGGCCCTTCAAACTAAAATTAACCAAGCTGAAACCCGTTCCTTAACCAGAAGATGAATTAGTTTAACAACGCTGTGACGAATCGATTTGAAACGGTGGAAGAAACGTGATTGGATGAGCGATCGAGAATAGCGCGCGATCGAGTTCACTCAAACTCTGGTGCCCATAAATCGGTAACGGCTACTTCCCAACCAGGCAGCAGATCGGGAACCGTCAAAACATCGCCATCTTGCAACGTGACAACTTCCTGGTCTGAGCGGCGCATCTCAACCCAACGCTGTTCTGGATTGAGCAAAATTCCTACTCTGGTGCCCTGTTGCAAAAACTCATCAATCTTGTCTCTCAGTTTTTGAAGGCTGTTAGTAGGCGATTTGACCTCCCCCATCAGATCGGGAGCTAACTCAGCAAAACTGCGGGGACTGCGACGTAGCCGTTCTGCCTGGACAAACGAAACATCTGGCGCACGAGTATCAGAGTTTGGCAACTTAAAGCCTGCACTAGAGCCTGTCACACGTCCCAATTTGCGAGGTCTAACCCAATTGCCTAAAACTCTTGCCACTTCGGTTGCTACCTCGTCTGATTCGTATCCACAGGGACTCATGATGATCACTTCTCCATTGACCAACTCCATTCGATAGTTGGGGTAATGCGCCTGAATGTTTTCTAAGTCTTGAGTGGTCAAATGCATAAAGCCTCCTGTACAGTCTTTGGCTCGATAGTTTTATTGTGAGGGTGTTGGCAGCTTTTGGCGAGATCAGACTTCCCTTTTATCCGTCCTCGCGTAGCGGATTACCCCCAAAGGAGGAACAGATCATCGCAGTTCTCCCTTCTCTTCGCCTCAGCGCTTCGTGCTTCTGATAAGTAGACGGGCTGAATTAAACATAAAACGCTCTAAAGACCCTCACCCCGACCCTCTCCCTGGGGAGAGGGAGCAAGAATCAAGAGTCCGGCTTAAGGGGCCAGGGGATGAGGGTCTTCAGTTTAATTGCACCCAGCTACTTACTAAGGGAGAAGTTGTGTAAAGGTGAGGTCTGATATGAGAAACGCTTCAACGAAACCTGGATCTGTTCAAACGGGAGCATCCCAATTGTGCAAAATCTCGGATTGCCCTCATCCCCAGCCCTTGTATCTTGAGAGGTGCGTAACCCGTCACTCCCTCAGTAGACAATACCGCTCTGTAGCGTGGGTGCCTGTAGGCTCAACAAGAGCAGGGTCATCAGACGGACGCACCTCCGTTCGCTGTGGCTTGTGCTGCCGTCATTTTGTCAGGGGTCTTCGCAGCTCAAAAGATTGGCTCTCCCTCTTGACTTTCAAGACGATCGCTACAAAATTCGGTATTGTTTAAAACTCTCATTCCTGAGCCGGAAATCTTGCTTTAAAGTTACGTGAATTCGATGAGGTTAGGACTTACGCATTGACAGAAAATCCAAGATAGGAGGTATGGTTTTCAGCCCTTTGAGCATGATTTTTCTGCTTCCTATCTAGCGATCTCAGCCCGCAAAGGGCAGTTTTTAAAAGCCCACACTAACGCAGATACGTTACCCCACACAATGGCTCTCTTGTACAGTGCGTAAGTCCTAGAGGTTTTTTTGCTTCGTTCTTCAGCGCTTCTGCCCCCCAACCCCCCAAAATTGGGGGACTTTCAGACAAGATCTTGGGTTCAAAGTCCCTCACTCGTGGGGGATTTGGGGGGCTGCCTGGATTCACAACCGCAGCGAAAGATTTCATCGAATTCACGTTAAAATTCTCTAAAATTGGCGAGCAAAAGCCCTTTACGGCGAAGCGAAAAAACTTCATCGGACTGGCGCTAGAACAACATCACTCTTGTCGATCGAAGCTGACCCAAAAATCTGGCTAGCCGATGTACTGTTAGGGTGTTTGGTGCGAGATTAACCGATGGAAAAATTGACGTTTTACATTGTCGATGTGTTTGCCGAAGAGAAGTATGCGGGCAATCAGCTTGCTGTCTTTCGTCATTGTGGAAACCTCTCCACGGAGCAAATGCAGCGAATTGCCAAAGAGATCAATTATTCAGAAACGACGTTCATTTTGTCTGAGGAGATGCGAGAAGGCGGCTATGACGTGCGGATTTTTACGCCCGATCGCGAGTTGCCGTTTGCTGGACATCCCACTCTGGGAACTGCATTTATTCTGCAACGAGAAGTCATCGGGCAGCCTGTCGAATCGGTGACGCTCAACCTGAAAGTGGGGCCGATTCCGGTGACGCTCAACTACCCCAATGGGACGATCGACCTGCTGTGGATGCGCCAAAATCCCCCGACGTTTGGACGAAAATTTGAGGCAACGACGATCGCGTCCATTCTCAATCTTGACCCCTCGGATCTGGACGATCGCTATCCGATTCAAGAAGTCTCGACCGGGCTGCCTTTTTTTATCGTGCCGTTAAAGACTCAGCGATCGCTCAAGCAGGCTAAAACGAACCGCGATCGCTTGTTTGAATTGATCCAGACTACAGACGCGCAGGCCATGCTGATTTTTTGTCCAGAACCCTACCAGCCGATCAATCAACTCAGCGTCAGAGTCTTTGTCGAGGCGATGGGCATTCCTGAAGATCCGGCAACGGGCAGCGCCAATGGCTGTCTAGCGGGATATTTGGCGAAGTATGACTATTTTGGCGACCCCTTGCAAGTAACTCATCACGCTCTTGAGATTCGCGTCGAACAAGGCTATGAGATTGGACGGCCGTCGCTGCTGTTTCTCAAGGCGCAAAAATCGGGCGATGCGATCGAGGTTTCCGTCGGTGGTCAGGTGGTGCTGGTAGCGAGAGGCGAATTTGTTTAGAGCATTTTTTCGAGGAATTGTTTGGCTCGATCGCACCTGGGATTAGCAAAAAAGTCTTTCGGAGAAGCGTCTTCGGCCAGCTTGCCCTGGTCTAAAAAGAGAATGCGATCGGCAACTTCGCGGGCAAATCCCATTTCGTGGGTGACGATCGCCATTGTGATGCCTGTCTGAGCGAGAGATTTCATCACGTCCAAGACTTCTTTGACGGTTTCGGGGTCGAGGGCGGAGGTGGGTTCGTCAAATAGGATAACTTCGGGTTCCATCGCGAGGGCACGGGCGATCGCGACGCGCTGTTTTTGTCCGCCAGAGAGCCGAGACGGATACACATCACACTTTTCATCTAATCCAACTTTTGCTAATAGCTCCATTCCTTTGCGTTTTGCTTCCGATTCGCTTTCGTGTTTAATTTTGATCGGCGCATAGGTGACATTTTTGAGCGTGGTCATGTGGGGGAACAGATTAAAGTGTTGAAACACCATTCCCAATTTTTGGCGTACTGTAGCAATATTTGTATGCGCGGCAGTGATGTCTTGATCGTTGAAATAAATGCGTCCGCGTGTGGGGCGCTCTAATAAATTCATGCAGCGCAAAAAGGTCGATTTCCCAGAGCCAGACGGCCCCAAAACGGCCACGACTTCGCCTCGATGAATCTCTGTTGAAATATCATCCAACACTTTGAGCGTCCCGAAGGATTTGGACAAAAACTCGACTCGAATGACGGTTTGATTATTCACTGCGTCTTAACCTCTTTTCTAGAATGGATGCGGTGTACGTGAGTGCCATGACCAGAATGTAATAGAGCAATCCTGCAAAAATCAACGGTTCAAAATAGATGTATTTGTTTGACCCCACGATTTGAGCGCTCCGAAGAATTTCGACAACGCCCACCGTCGAGACCAGGGAGGAGTCTTTGAGGAGAGCGATCGTTTCGTTGACCAACGCTGGCAATATATTCTTCAACGCCTGGGGCAACACCACATCCCACATCAGCAATGGGTAAGGAATTCCTAACGACATCGCAGCTTCAGATTGACCTTTCTCAACCGCTTGAATCCCTGCGCGAATGGTTTCGGACATATAAGCGCCAGAGTTGAGACTAAAGGTAAACACTCCTGCCTGCAATGCAGAAATATCATAACCAATCAACTGAGGGGTCGCGAAGTAGATCAAGGAGAGTTGCAGCAGGAGGGGTGTTCCTCTAAATACAGACGTGTACGCGACGGCAAACCAGTAGAGGGGCTTGATGCCAGAGATTTTGAATAGAGAGAGTATTGTCGCGAGCAGTAGACCAAAGAATACAGAAGTAAACGTAAATAAAAGTGTCTGGGGAATGCCACTCAGAATAAAAGGAATATCAGGAAGGATACGGCCAAAATCTAAGTTAAGGGCTGCCAGAAGGGGTAGGGAAGTCAACATATGAAGGATGGGAGCATAATCGGGAGGGAGGAGGGAGGAGGGAGGAGAAAATAAATTTAATTTTTCTGTGATCCCTCGGTTTGAGGGTGGTGGAAGATTAGGGTGAGGTGGTTGGGGAGGCAGTTGGGGAAGCGGTTGGAGAGGGGGTTGGAGAGGCGGCTGGGGACGCTGCTGGAGAGGGAGGAATGCTGGTGGAGAACCATTTTTTGGCGAGGCGATCGAGTTCTCCGCTGTCTTTCATTTTTTGTAATACTTTGTTGAATTCTTCGACGCGAGTTGACCCTTTTGGGAAGGCGATCGCTGACCCCGACGGCCCTTCAGAGGGGATGATGTTGAACTCTAGATCGGGATTGGTTTTGATCAACCCTTCGATCACGGTGTTTTCGATAATGGCGGCATCGATGCGCTTTGATTTGACTTCTTGAACGATTTCAGGGATTCTGTTGAGCGTTTTGGCTTCGATTCCTTTGACTTTTTCGCTAATCTTCTTAAGGTCGCCTGCTTGAATCGAGCCTAACTGTACCCCCACTTTTTTGCCTGCTAGACTTTCTGGAGTCGTCAAATTACTGCCTTTGAGAGCAACGATCGCATTCTGCGCTTGAAAGTAAAGTGTCGAGAAATCAACGTTTTTTTTGCGCTCCTCGGTGGGGGTCATTCCTGCCATGACAAAATCAGCGCGTTTGGCTTGCAGAGCGGGAATCAGACCGTCAAAATTGGATTCTTGAATTCTCAGTTCGTATCCCAATTCTTTGGCGATATAGTTCGCGATGTCGATGTCAAACCCGACTATTTTTCGTTCACCTCCCGATGTGTCGTAGAATCCGTAGGGTGGATAGTCTGGTGATGTGACCATCGTTAAAACTTTACTGTCGCCGCCACTACCCTGAGTGCTGGCCGATTGATTGCTGCATCCGACGATCGCACTGGTCGCCAGCGATGTCAAAAACAATCCACTCAGTACTACCTTTCGTCGTTTCATTCTATTCACCCTCATACTTCTTACAACAGATGTAAATCAATTAATCCAATGCTCACAACTACCGAAGTAGGTAATCTAGAACACGAAGGTAGTTCGGATTACTCCAATGACGACATCGGGATTGCGATCGTCATGATTAGGAGCCGTCAGCCATACTACGCCCGGTGTGATCGAAAGGTTGTCCGTGAGTTGGTAGCGGTAAAATGCCTCAATGTGATAGCCCGTGTTGCGATCGCTGCGTTGACCTGCGGGGAGTCCGATCGCTTGGGCGAGTGCGTCATTGCTAGTGCTGGTGAGTTTGGGCTGCATTCCAAAGACGAGGCCGCCCAGATTGCCTTTTTTGCCCAGGTCAGGAAACGCTAAATTGATGGCGTAGTTCCAGACATCTGCATCGCCTTTGGTGCCGTCTCCGAGCGATCGGGCCGCGGTGTAGCCAACCCAGCCAGCTAGTTCAAATTTGGGAGCCAATCGATAACTAAGCTGAACGCCGTAAGAATTGCCTTGTACTGGCCCTGCCCCGATCACTTTTGCCGCATTGCTTCCTGCC
Organism: Phormidesmis sp. 146-20; assembly: GCF_052939475.1. Taxonomy (NCBI): domain Bacteria; kingdom Bacillati; phylum Cyanobacteriota; class Cyanophyceae; order Leptolyngbyales; family Leptolyngbyaceae; genus Phormidesmis; species Phormidesmis sp. 146-20. The sequence continues at coordinate 84,825 of NZ_JBJPHT010000013.1, read as the reverse complement.
AGAGTATCGACTCCATTGGCGACTGAATAGGTATTCACATACATCAGACCAAATTTCAGCGCTCCAGAGTTATAAACAAGCTGGCTCCAGGCGCTATGCCCCCCGTTAAAAATGCCTGATTTTTCGTCTGGGAAGTTGGGCCCGCCGAGCGTCGAGTCTTCTCCGTAGTAGCCAAAGTCCAAACTGATTGCGGGTGAGAGTTTGAGGTTGGCAGCCAATCCAGCCCGGTTGCCGATCGGAAAGAAAATCGGATTAATTTGAGCAAAGTTAGAAAGCGAGCCTGTGACCTGATCATTGAAGGGCGTAATTGGATCGGTGATAATGCTGGGATCGATCGTATTCGCGTCTAGATAAACCGTGAGATTTTCGCCAACAGGAAAGCGATATTGCAGCCGATTGATTGTGACCTGACCATTTTGAGAAACGCTGGTGGCCAAAAAGCGCGATTCGTCAGTCTGTCCGCTCAAGACTCCAGCCGGAAACTGAGTGCCCGTATCCAAGCGGCGCAGATTAGTAGACTGTAAGCGGACTCTCAGCCGATCTCTCCCCGAAAAGCTGGTGTCAAAATCAAAGCGGGCCCGATAGCCAATGTTGGGATTGTTGAGGCGATCGGCAGTGTCTCCATAAGCGTCTGCTAGATAGGCTACGACTTCAACGCCCAGCTTGGTTGTGGTTGAAAATTGCTGTTTTTCTAAGGTTGAAGTGCGGGCTTCTAAGGCATCGACTCGTCCGCGCAAGGTTGCCAATTCTGCGGCAAATTCTTCCTGAAGTTTTTGTAGGGTTGCCAGGTCTTCTTTTTTGACTAAATCCGAGGTGGCGGCTGCAATTAATTCATTCACACGATTGAGACAAGCATTCAATCCAGCCGCAAATTCGTAGCGAGTCATGGCCCGATTGCCGCGATAGGTCTTGTCGGGATATCCTGCAATACAGCCATACCGTTCGACTAGAGACTGCAACGCCTGAAACGCCCAGTCAGTCGGACGCACATCCGTAAGCTGCGAGACAGAGGTGACTTGATCCAGGGCCGCCACATCAGGGGAATCGGCTTCTAGACCAAAATTTTGCGCGTCGATCGCGGGACTTTCTGCCCAAGCCGCTGTGTTAGAAAGTAACCCTCCTGCAAGAAAAGCCAGTCCGATCGCGCCTTGTTGCAGTTCTTTTTTAATCATAAAATCTCACTCACACCTCTGAAAAGTCTATGAAAGAACTCGATCGCATCCAGAAAAATCACTTCGATTCGAGTCGGTTGCAAGAACTCAAAACTTTCTGCTTGAAGAGATCAGAATTACCATCAAAAATTCTGAATGTTCAAAGATTTCAACACACCAACCTGCTGATCATCGACTGATTGTTATAAAAGTTTTGTTAGAAAGAATACTCCTTTCTCTAATTTTTGATTTCATCCCTCTAAAGCAGTAAGTTAGTGAGCGAGACTCTTTAAAGATGCTGGAACTCAAAGAACGGCTGCGATCGCACCTTTTAGAAATTATTCGAGAACGAGATGCTTATCTAGCAACAGTCGGACATTTTTATGTACAGCAATATATTCGCCAAACATTTGAACAATGGGGATCGGTCGATCGTCACGAGTTCAAAATTGGTCAAAGAACGCATACAAATTGGGTTTTAAATCTGGCAGGAAAACAAACCAAACCACCGATTTTAATTGGTGCCCATTACGATACTTTTCCGGGTTCTCTTGGAGCCGACGACAATGCCACCGGAGTAGCTGTATTACTCGAATTAGCGAGGGCTTTTAGTACAGATTCGGCTCGATATCCTGTTCGATTGGTTGCCTTTGACTTTGAGGAAACGACTTACGATCGAGCAGGCAGCACCCATTACGCTAATTCCCTGCAAAACGAACCGTTACGCCTGATGATTTCGCTCGAAATGTTGGGCTATTGCACTTCACGCCCCCATTCTCAAACCTATCCCGCTGGACTGGAGCGGTTCTATCCTCATCAGGGCGATTTTATTGGGTTGGTTGGCAATTTAAAATCGATTCCCGATATGCTGCGTCTGCATCAAGCGATTCGTCAAGCTGGAGTCAAGTGTGAATGGCTGCCCGTCCCCCAAAAAGGGAAAATTCTCCCTCTGACACGCCGCAGCGACCATGCGCCATTTTGGGATCGAGGCGATCGAGCTTTTATGATCACCGACACTGCCGACTTGAGAAATCCCCATTATCACCAGGACAGCGATCGACTGGAAACGATCGATCTCGACTTCCTGACAGGCATTTGCGCGGGACTCATCACCGGAATCCGTCATTTGTAACGGTTAGCTGCGCTTCCAACGCCGACCCATCCGCCATTGCCACAACAGGGTCGTAACGATGTTTTCTAGGCATCCCACTGACCTCTCATGCATCTAGCTTTACCCTAGATCACAAGTCACGCCCCCTTGATTTTTTCTCCTTTTTCTTAATTTGACACCACTGATTGGGGGATTTAGGAGGCGAAGGATCTGTAGCATTAACAAACTGATTTGATATAGTGTGGGTGGCAAAGACAAACTACTCAGTGCTAGGTTCAAATTTCAGCTATGCAGGCGATTACAGCCGCTCAACAGGAACGATCGGAGGATCTAGACAAATGGCTTCTCGATGGCGATACCTTCCAGCGATCAGTCTGGGATTTTTAGTCGGTTTAACGGTGCCGATCGCTCTTTTCATCCACCGCATTTCACCCTTGAGAAATCCCACGTTTGTCCCCAGTAGCGCCAATGCTGGCACCCTAATTTCTCGATATCGATTTATCACCGAGCAAGATTGGCTACAGTGGGCAACGATGTTTGCAGGCGTGCTGGCTGTGAATGCCACGATCGTTCTTTGGCAGGAGTTTCACCGCCGTTCTAGCACCATTCAAGGGCAGGGACTTGTCAGCATTTTCAGTGCGATCGGTTGGCTATCACTGGGAACTGCTCTATTTGCCCTGATCTGGCTAACCTTTATGGTCTACTTGCTCTTCCAGTACATCATCGATTAACGCAGATTCAACCTGTAAGAAACTTTGCACCACAAATCTTGTCTGAAAGTCCTCCAGAAGTAGGGAGTTGGGAGGCAAAAGATCCAAACCCCGAAGCAAAAAAACCGATTTCTTCAAGTCACCCGCAAAGAGCCGAGTCCACGTTGATCTAACAAAACGATCTGACAAAACCTATCCGACAAAATTAACGAAACCTTACCGCTTAAAGTCTCAAGGAATAGGCGACTCATCCCTCCTCGCGAACCAGATTACCCCCACAGGGGGAACAGATCATCGAAGTTCTCCCTCATTCCTTCTTCCTCATCCCTGTCAACCGATCGCCGTCTTCAAAAAGCGCCCCAAATCATTGTCTCGATTGAGCCAGCCCTGCAAAAAAACCTCTTGACTGGGATTAGAATCCACGCGCTGATTGCGATAATTAATCCGACCCTGGACAATTTTGGCGGCGGTTTGAGCATTGTTGTTAGCTGATAGCTTTGCCTGAGTGCCAGGGCCAAAAACCCCATCCGCGCTGATTCCCAACGCTTCTTGTAAAAACTCGATCGCGCCACCCACTCCAAAATTGACCGCCGTATCAAAGTGCGCCACCGCCAGCGGCAACACCATAATTGTGGCTTGAGACGGCTTCCAATACATTGAAAAATAGATGTCGTGAACCTCTTCGTGGGTAATCAACTCAACAGGCTGAGTCGGCAACCGTTTCTCAATTCGATACGTATCGTAAGTGTCTTGAATCACCCCCATATTCGTCGCCCCACCGGGATCATCGGGATGATTAACGTAGCCGCCTTCCCATTGCAGCGTAAATTTGAGGGCTGTTGCCAGCGCATCATTTTTAGGACTGTTGGCGACCAAGGCTGGTGAAGCGACTAAAGGCGGACGCACATCGACTAATTTGCGGGCAAAGGTTGGGCCAAACAAACCCGTCGCAGCATTGTTGAGATGAGCCGATTTGCAGAAGTTTTCAAGCGCGGCTTTTGTAGCAGGCCCAAACACACCATCGATCGTCGTCTTGACATCACCGGGCAAAAAGCCGATCGCACTTAGACGAGTTTGCAGATCTTTGACAAGTTCTTTATCACTGGTCAGCGTTGCCAGGTTGATGACTTTGTTTTGTGCGACCAAATCTTTAAGTTGCATAGATTGACCCTGGGAATGAGGTAACTTTTCAGCGTAAGGAGTTTCACTTCTGGCTGTAGCTATCGTGGCTTACGGAGATGAAAAAGCTTCTTGTTGTAGCAAAAATTTAATAATCTCTAGAATGCTAGTTGCGATCGCACTTTCAATAAACAGGAATTTGACAAGGGTATTTTCTACCACAGGTGAGACTCAAAAATTCTCAAGGGCCTGTACCCTTGGCAATGGAGATCACAGAACCACTTCACCGAACAACCTCGATGCAAATTCAAACACCAGACTGGGTTAAACACGCGGTTTTTTATCAAATTTTCCCCGATCGCTTCGCCAAATCTAAAACGCCACCTCATCGATTTTTGCAGCACGATCGCTGGGAAGACTGGCAGGCAACCCCAACGCTGCAAGGCTATAAGGGGGGAGACTTGTGGGGAGTCACAGAGAAGTTAGATTATATTCAAGATTTGGGTATCACTGCGATCTATTTCACTCCGATTTTTCAATCAGCCAGCAATCATCGCTACCATACACACGACTATTATCAAGTTGATCCCCTCTTGGGTGGCAATTCAGCATTTCGAGATTTTTTGGATGAGGCTCACCGCCGCGATATCAAAGTGGTGTTAGACGGGGTGTTCAATCATTCGAGTCGGGGGTTTTTCTTCTTTCATGATGTGTTAGAAAACGGGCCGCATTCTCCCTGGGTCAACTGGTTCAAAATCTATAAATGGCCCGTCAATGCCTATAACGGAGAGTTTCCCGCCAACTACGAGGGATGGTTTGGCAATCGAGCGCTGCCCGTGTTTAATCACGACAATCCAGAAGTGCGCGAATATCTGATGGAGATTGCTGAATATTGGCTCAAGTTTGGCATTGATGGTTGGCGGTTGGATGTACCGTTTGAGATCGAAGCTGAGGGATTTTGGCAGGAGTTTCGCGATCGCGTCAAAGCTGTCAATCCGGAAGCCTACATCGTGGGTGAAGTCTGGGGAGATTCTCGACAATGGTTGGATGGGACTCAATTTGATGGTGTGATGAATTATCTGTTTACAGGGCCGACCATCGCATTTACAGCAGGCGATCGGGTGATTCTCGATCAGGTTGAAAGTCGTGATTACAAACCGTATCCGGCTCTATCGGCTTCTCAGTACGCCAAGAAGATTCAAAAGTTGTTAAAACTGTATGATTGGCAGATTCAATTAACTCAGTTAAATCTATTAGCGAGCCATGACACTGCGCGATTACTGACCATTGCCGATGGTGATGTGCCTAGTATTGAGCTTTCTACACTGTTGCTGATGACTTACCCCGGTGCGCCTAGCATTTATTATGGGGATGAAGTGGGTTTGCCGGGCGCGATCGACCCTGATTCTCGTCGCGGTTTTCCAGATCCATCCGAGTGGAACCAGAACCTTCTCACCTATCACCGTCAACTAATTGCCCTGCGTCACGCTCACCCTGCTTTGAGGATTGGCAACTACAAAGTTCTTCATGCCGAAGGAGACGGCTACATCTTTGCCCGCACCCTCGATCAAGAAGTCCTGATCATTGCCGTCAATGTTGGAACTTCTGCACTAAAACTCAGCCTCGATCGCTTCAAAATAGAATTAAAAGCACTGCCCAATAAACTATTGTTTGGGTCGGCTAATCTATCAGAAACAAGCGAGCAACTAGCGATCAATCTCTCCGCCCGCTCAGGCTGTGTGTTGGGTTAGCAATCAAAAATTTCTTCTTTTAGACAGAGATCAGTTGAGGATTTTTCCTGCTTTTAGAAGGATGAGATTGAGGAACCAAATTCATAGAATGATTGCTCGAAAAGATAGTTAACAGGAGTATTTTTATGCCAGAGCAACCCTTTGAAACTGCACAAGCAACCGATCGTTTTCAAGCGGATGATATTGCTGCACAGCGAGACGATGTAGATGAACAAAATACTGGTTTGCCATCGGAAGTGACTGATCAACTGATGGATGGGTCTGATCAAGTCTTTATGGCTGCTTTTAAGAATGCACAGGATGATGGTCTGGGTCGAGAAGCTGCGCTCAGTGTCGCCTGGAATACCATCAAGCAAGGATTTCAGCGTGGTGAGGATGGAAGCTGGCACCGCAAAGAAAAACCAGATGATAATGTATTGAGTTCTGGTACTGAATCCAGCGCCAACTAGATAAAGCGTTGCATTTTTTATGCTGTTTTGGATAGTCGAGGACGGGGGCGTTATTGTACACGTCCCTTCTTTGTTGCAGAAATAATCGCAAAAATAATTGATGTTAGACTATGCAGAATGTATGACCCCTTTAAGCTCCTTCTTATTCTTCTTAAAGTCACAGAGCGGTAATTGCAGAAGTGTTAGCTTAACATTTACTTTTTATGCAAGTTTATGCAAGATTTTAGTCAATTATTGTCCGACAAGGTAGAAACGATCGCTCAATCCTGGATTGATGCTGTCTTTCGAGATGAACAGATCAAAAGTACTGATCATCTTTCCCGCAAGGCAGTCGAAGATCATGTTGCAGACGTGTTAGTCGCGCTCTCAACAGTGTTGGCAAAAACGGAAGTGAGTGATCTAGATACCATTGCAAAAGCCAGCTTTCAACATGGAGCACTCAGAGCAGAACAGGACTTTGATCCGACTGAAGTTGTGCGCGAATATCATCTGCTGCGATCGACGATCGTTGCTCACCTAAAAACCGAGTTACTTCAAGGAACGCCAGATGAACTACTGCGAACCATTTCTCTAATTGATATGGTGGTTGATGCAGCGATTTCTCAGTGCTTTAAAAGCTATGTCGAACAACGACTACAAGAATTAGAGCAGGTGCAAAGTCAATTGATGTTAACCGTTGAAGAACTCAATCGACTGGTACATGTCAATCAAGACAGCCTATCCGTTTTGGCACACGAATTAAAAACGCCGCTTACGTCAATTATTGGCTACTCAGAACTGTTTTTGCGTCAGCAACAGCTCTCTAATGTCCCTTCTAATGTTAGAGATACCGCCCCCAGTCTGAGTCATATTGAACAGGTGTTGCGAAGTGGTCGATTGCTGTTACGTCTAATTAATAGCACGCTGGAGTGGTCACGCTACGAGCCAGGAAAAGTCGCCCTCAAGCAATCAACCGTGGAAGTACGATCGCTAATCCAGACTGTAATCGAGGTGATGCAGCCGCTTGCTGATAATAAAGGGTTACAGCTTTACATTGAGGATGAGTTTGCACCTGATGAAGTCACGATCGATGCGCTCAGACTGCAACAGATTTTAACCAATTTGGTGAGTAATGCAATTCGTTACACTGAGACGGGAGGCATCACGATCAAGGCGCATTCTCTAACCTCTCAGCACTGGTTGTTGAGCGTGACTGATACAGGTTTAGGCATTTCACCAGAAGATCAGAGTCGCTTATTTCAGCCCTTTGCGAGAGCGAGTTTGCCGACAGGATTTCATCCGGCTGACAGTACGGGGTTGGGGTTAGCGATCGTCGATCGATTGGTCAAGTCATTACAAGGTGAAATTAGTCTTGTTTCGGAGCCTGGTAAAGGTTCGACTTTTAAGGTAACGTTTCCGATCGAGGGGGTTTTAGAATCAGACTTATTACCTTCTCAAGCCAAAACTGTTAAATAAGTTCAAGTTCTAATCTATTACAAAATCCCCAATCTCTTAAAGAAATTAGGGATCTGAGGTTTTGTTAAATTAGAAACGAGGGATAAAAGGACTTCCAGTAGTTTAGTGGTGTCAATATCCCCCTACAAAACTCCGAAGCAAGAGCGCTCTATTGAAGTGGCGTTAAGTTAAACAGCTCCTGGTCCTCTGCCACGATCGTCTCTCTCCATTGTCAATTCACCTTCACTACCATCGTTAACTTCGGCGAGTTCGGCGGCGCGGGCAGCTTCCCGTTCTTCTTCTACTTGACGAGCATCTCCGGGCACTTCGTAGTACATTTCTGGCTCGACCGCATAGTTGTTAACCAACCCTTCCTTGTCTACCGTGTAGCCATCTGTCGTGCGGATGCTTTCTGAGTCGGTCTGGTCATCCGTAGGCGCGCTGGCTTCCCGTTCTTCGGTGGGATGTTGTTTATAAAGTTCTCCTTCTCGTTCTTTGCGGGCGGCTGTCTCAGCGGGGACAATCCCACGATCGTAGGTGTCAAATTCGGCGCGCTCAGACGTATCTCTTGCAGTTTTCTTACCAGTTTCGTTAGCCATAATTGATGTCCTCATTAAAGAATAGTAATTGTCGCTCAATGGAAAGATTATGCCTTCTGTAAATTCAAACACACTATCTTGAGAGGGGAGTTATTTAATAAAACTCAGCTTTTTCTCTGTCTTTTGGCGTAGCTTTCAGCAATACTATGGCTTCTAGGGAATGAATATTACAATTAATAAATTACGGCTGAATAAAACATCGAAAAACTAATCATTCCTATCCATAAGACTTACATCTATTGAGAGGTGCGAAGCCTGTCAAGTTCTCTATACACTCACTGTATTGGGACAAACGTAAGAATCGTTTTTACTACATTCACAAGGTAGAAAACGCTTCTAAACGCTGCTCTTTGATTTACTGAAACTAGATTACAGGGAGAAATACTATGCCGAGATTGGTGGGCAAGCGTTCTAATTCTGATTCGACGATCGCTCTATTTCTGTTGCTGGCGATCGCAGCGGGCACCTTTCTAGAATTTGCAGGCTATATCAATTTGATTCAAGGATTTGGGCGAGACGGTCGATATAACTATCAGCCAAGCCGAGTTGAAGAAGTGATTTAACGAGCTTAGTTCAACAGACCGTGAGAGTAACGAATATTCAATCTATTGAAAGGCAAACCAGTCTGCCGCTCGGTCACTTCGAGAAGCTTTTAGTACAAATAGATAAGGAAAAGAGATGCGTAAAGGTAGTGATGTTCTGGGTAAAGTCATAGTTGCTTTTGACACAGGCAAACGAATTGCACGAGTGCAGGATCTCATTTTTGACCAGACTGCCAATCAGCTACTTGGTTTTTTAGTCAGCGAAGGGGGATTGTTTCAGTCGCCACAAGTGGTTTCCTGGCAGAATATACAAGCGATCGGGCCCGATGCGATTGTGATTCCTGATAAAACTGCGATCGTTTCGGCAAAACGAGTTCCTGAAATTCAGTCGGTTTTAGTGAATAAACTGGTGCTGAAAGGAGACCGAATTTTGACGACAGATGGACGCTATTTGGGACTGATTGTTGACCTGTACTTTGATGAACAGAGCGGCACGATCGAGGGTTATGAAGCATCGGGTGGTCTATTTGCAGATGCTTACTCCGGGCGATCGTTTATCCCGGCTCCCAAAACGGTAAATATTGGCGAAGATATTACGTTTGTCCCGCCCGAAACGGCTGATTTGATGGCGGAGCAGGTGGGCGGTATTCGGGGAGCAGTTCAAACCGCTACTAGCCGAATTCAAGAATCCACCGAAGTCGCAACCCAACGCCTTCAATCTGCCGCACAATCTGCCAGCGAGCGCCTACAACAATCTGCCGAAGAGACGAATCATCGACTCAAAGAAGTTGCTCAGACAACCCAACTACAACTTCAAGAAGCCAGCAGTCGCGCCAGCGATCGGTTTGATCAAGGCAGTCAAAGTGCAGCCGCTTCGATCACCAATGCCTTAGTAAGTCCAGAGGCGCAGCTAGAACATGTCGTTGGCAAACTGGTCGATCGTCCGATTTACACATTGGATGGGCTAGTTTTGATGGTTCAAGATCAAGTCGTTACGCTGTCTCTAGCAGAAGAGGCGCAGCGATTGGGTGTATTAGACCAGGTTTATCGAGCCACTAACGGCAGCCTCACAGCAGAAATTAATCGGCAATTACAAGAGTCTACTCAGTCAGCCAGCACCAGACTACAAACCTTATCTCGAAGTGCGATCGCTCAAGGCAGTGAGTTTGCCCAAACCATGATCGAACAAGCCAAAGGTCGGCGGGTTCAGCGAATGGTACGGGACGAAGACGATCGCATTATTGCGGCTCCCGGCCAGATCGTCACGGATCAAATGGTCGATCGCGCCCAATCTCATCGCCAAGAAGCGGCCCTTCTAGAATCTGTTGGCTTGCCTTCGCTGTCAGTTGTGCGTCGTCAGGCAAACGATACTTTTTCTAGTACCGGAACTCAGCTTCGAGAACAAGCGCTGATTGCTCAAGAAAATGTCAGTACGCTGTGGCAACAACTCAAAGAGCAGTTTATGACGCTTCAAAAACGGAGTGAGCGACTACAACACCAACAACGTATCGAATCGGCACTAGGACGACCTGTTACCCGCGTGATTTTAGATCCTCAAGACCAGGTGATCTTGAATGTAGGTGAGATTATTACGCATGAGGCGGTTCGGCGGGCAGATGCAGGCGGCGTTCTCAATATTCTGCTTAACTCTGTCTACAAAGAACACCCGATCATTGCAGAAGCCGAACTTCGAGCCTCTGAGCCAGGAATTGCCGCACTAGAACGACAAATTGAACGAGCCAAGGCACGATCGCACAATTAGGTCAAAACTGCTAAGTCAAGGCAATGTGCAACTTTCTGATCAACGTCCCCCTTTTGAAGATTCCGTGTACAAACAAGTGGATTGCTTCCGTTTGAGTCGGCTTCTGCCCCCTAAATCCCCCACGAGTGAGGGACTTTGAACCCCTGAGAAGTTTCTTTGCATTCTAGAAGCCTTTCTTTCTCAAAGTCCCCCAGAATGGGGGATTTAGGGGGCAGGGGATCTCGGCGATGACAGATCGATCGACTTGTGTGTACACAGTAGCTTTTGAAGAGGGATTAAGGGATCTCTAAACTGTGCCTCCAACGGTACGATTCCCCAACCCCCTTCAAACGGGGCTAGGAAAAAGTTGCACATCGCCTAAGTCAGGAACTCACAACTTAGATTCCCGCAGGTGGGTCGGAATGTTTAAAGGTTCGGCTCACCTTTTGTTTTGTATTGATGTGAATTCTATTGAGTTTTTTCGCTTCGTTGTGAACTGCTTCTGCCCCCCAACCTCCCAATCTGGAAGACTTTCAGACTAGATTTACGGTTCAAAGTTGCTCACTCGTAGGAGATTTAGGGAGCGGCTCGACTTGACAACCGGAGCGAGAGATTTCATCAAATTCACGTTTTATTGGCAAACTTATTCCAAAGAGCGGTGTTTTTGGCGATCGTTTCCCTTTCTCTAGACCGATGTGACTTGGGGTATCCGTAGTGGACGATAGGCCGTAAGACTGACGAAGGGAATGAGACGATGAAACTCAAAGATGTTGTAAAAATTCTCAAAGATACCGTTGCTGAGTGGAGCGAGGATAATGTTCCGCTACTGGCGGCGGCGCTGGCTTATTACACTGTGTTTTCGCTTGCACCCCTGTTGCTGATTGCGATCGCGATTGCCGGGGCCGTCTTTGGTGAAGAGGCCGCAAAAGGTGAACTGATTGGGCAGATTCAAGGATTAGTCGGTTCAGAAGGGGCAGAAGCGATCCAAACGATGATTGCTAATGCAAATAAGCCAGGATCAGGAGGAACGATCGCGACGATTACCGGGGTGGTCTTTTTGCTGTTTGGCGCGTCGGGTGTATTTGGTCAACTGCAAGCCGCACTCAATACCATCTGGGAAGTCAAACCCAAACCAGGGCAAGGAATCGGTAGCTTTCTACAATCTCGATTTTTGTCATTCGCGATGGTGTTGGTGATTGGGTTTCTATTATTAGTTTCCCTTGTGCTCTCAGCAATCTTAGCGGGCATCTCAAATCTGTTTGGCAACTTTGTTCCTAACCTTGTTATTGTCGGTCAGTTGCTTAATTTTGTGATTTCGTTTGGCGTAATTACAATGTTAATTGCAGCAATCTACAAGTTTCTACCGGATGTAAGAGTTCCTTGGAGAAATCTCTGGGTAGGAGCGGGTGTGACAGCGTTGCTGTTTAACATTGGTAAGTTTTTGTTGGGGCTTTATCTGGGAAGTAGCAGTGTTGGCTCGACCTATGGGGCAGCAGGTTCTTTTGTTGTCGTTTTGATCTGGGTGTTTTATTCGGCTCAGATTCTTTTGTTTGGGGCAGAGTTTACGCAGGTTTATTCAAAATATCGAGGGACACCGATCGAACCATCCAAACACGCGGTTCATGTGCCCAAGGTGAATGAGCGCTCAGAGATGAAGATTCAAACAGAACGCCCCAAAAAGCAGTCTCACCTTGGACGGTACGCAGTCGGGCTAGTAGGTTCGATTGTGGCGCTTGCGGGCATTTCTCGTCCAAAGTCACAGCGGAGGCGGCGCGTGCGATAGTTTAGTTGAATCGCTCAACCAAACTGTTTTTTTGCCTGCTCGTACACTTCAACGGTGATTTGGCTGAGACCTGCTTCTTGAGCAAATTTCTCGATTTTTTTACGGGCAGCCGGACGCACAAAAAACGGAATTTCTTTCAGTCGGGCCTCTGCGTCACTTGTCCAAACGATCGCGTCACTCATTTCAACTCTCCCATTCTATGCAGACTATCATTACAGACTTTGCATTCAATCAATCAAATCGTGTAATCGAAACCGCGCAATTTCAAAAATCTCGGTCAACGCTTGCGTGATTTCTAGCTCGAATGAGTGGTGTAATCGTCGATCGAACGCTTCTAAAATAGTCTGCTTTGTATGGTTTTTAACCGCTACGATGAACGGGAAGCCAAATCGATCTTTGTACGCTTGATTAAGCGCTTGAAACTGGTTGTACTCTTCTCGCGTGAGGCGATCTAATCCGACTCCAGACTGCTCTTTGACAGATGCTTCGGCCATTTTTGTTTTGCTGCCCAGGTCAGGATGCGCCTTAATCAGTGTCAATTGTTCGACTTGAGTCATGTCATTTACAACAGCTATCATTTTTTGATGTAAATCGGTCACATCTTTGAAGGGCCGTTGATGCCAAACCTGATGAGCGATCGCAGGCGTATCTTCAAAAATAGCTCCCAATACTTCAACAAATTCGGGTTGACTGAGTTGATTGAGTTGAGCGATCGAGTTCATGTTAACTTCCTCGATAAGTGCTGTAAGACCACGGAGAAGTCAGTAGAGGCACATGGTAATGGAGGGTAGAATCTGCAATGCCAAACTGAATGGGAACGCGATCAAGAAAGGGCACCTCCGGCAACTCATCCCCTTTTTTGGCAAAATAGTCACCCACCCAAAAGACAAGTTCATAGCGTCCTACTTTAAGTTCAGAGTCTGCTAGAAACGGGCGATCGGTGCGTCCATCAGCATTCGTTACCAGGGTTTTGAGGTGTGTTTTTTGGGATAGAGATTCGATTGCCCACAGTTCGATCGTCAGGTTTGCGGCGGGGCATCCGTGGGCGGTATCCAGAACGTGAGTTGTTAGTTTACCAGTCATAGTGATTTTTGCGCTCAACGCATTGGGCCAGCTAGAATCGTATTTGAGATCGCTTTCATAATGTTAGAACCATCTTCTTGCTTGAGTTCTTGATACCATTCTTGTGTTTTTTCTGGATCTTTGCCATGTGTCATGTCTGATCGCTTCCTGGCTTTTAAGACGACATCAGAAGTACGTCCTTTGCGTTCTGATTCGTATCTGAGTAAAGCATCCTCTACGCTAATATTTGTGGTAATGAGATAGCGCGTAACGACTTCAGCATCCTCTATCGCTTGACAGCCACCTTGCCCCAAATCAGGAGCCGTACTGTGTGCCGCATCGCCCAATAACACGACTCGTCCTTTGGCCAACCGCTCTAACGGATCAACATCATGAATCTCAACTCGATTGGTACGCAACGGATCTAAGCGCTGGATCAAGGTTTGTACAGGAGTCGCCCAGCCTTTAAAGAAGTCCATCAGTTCGGTTTGATGCTGTTCGGGTTGGCTGACGGTGCCCTTGGGAAGTGGGACATCAAAAAAGAAATAGAAGCGATCGCCGCCCACAGGCATCATCGAAGCGCGTTTGTGTTCACCGACATAGATTGCCCAACTGTCTTTGGGTGCCAAATCTTCGCTAATCGGAACTAGCCCATTCCAGTTGACATAGCCGACGTAGCGCCGTTCTGTAGGATGCCCTAACACGTATTGCCGAACGGTGGAATGAGTGCCATCTGCGCCAATTAATACATCGCCAGTCACGCGCTGGCCGTCTTCAAAAATCGCGGTTACCTGGTCGGCATTTTGTTCGACGGCAACTAGTTTGGCATTGAGTTGCACATTTTCTGCCCCAAACGCATCTAATAGCATCTGTTGCAGATCGGTACGAGCAACGGGGTAAGGGCGCTGTCCGACAGTATTGATCAACGGTGCCAAACTAAAATCGGTCAGCAACTCACCCGTCTGGCTGAAGTATTGCATTCGATCCATCTGTCCGCCGATGCTGGCGATCTCTTTACCCAGACCCAGACGATTCAGGACTTTGACCCCGTTTGACCAGAGAGAAATTCCGGCTCCAGCGGGACGCAGTTCTTTGACGCGATCGAAGATCTCAACCTGATAACCCACCTGCCGCAAGGCAATCCCCGTCGCCAAGCCGCCCATTCCCGCCCCGATAATGATCGCTTTGAGATGATTCATAGTGATGTGAGAAGACGACTAATTTGAATAAGGTATACAGTATACTTTCTGCGAAGGCACGGCAAATTACTGTGATTTTAGCGACAAACGGTCACGCGATCGCTGCACACAGCTACCTGGCACAAATTCAGAAATTCACACTTTTTTAAAGTCTTGCTTAAACACTAGAACTCATCAGGCAAACCACACCTAACGCTTGAGCTTGATATCCCCCTATTTTGGAGATTCAATCATGCAACGAGTTCTAGTATTTAGCCTATCGATTCCTTGTGATTTATTGCAAGTTGCCATTGTCGTATACAGAACTGGCAGACCTCAGCCGCAGTTAGCGATCGTCGGAACATAGTTCCAGTCCAGAAGCAGCTTTTTCTTCAGCCTTCATTTAACTTTCATCACAATGGAAATTCACAATGGCTCTTACACGACGGCATTTTGTGGCAGGGACGGTCACGATCGCAACTGGACTCACGATGCAACTCACTGCTCAGTCCGCAAAACCTGGAACATCAACCGCAAAGGATTGCATCTTCATCTGCAACGAAGACTCTAATACTCTCTCTGTCATTAACCCTTTAACAAATCAAGTCGAAACGACAATCAACTTGACGAGTTTTGATGAAGATCCGCGTCCGCCCTTTCGGTTTGTCACAGGTGGAGTCATGCCAACGCAAGCTGCAATGATCGCTAAACCGCTTTATCATGGCGCAATTCACATTCATGGCTCGGCTCCTTCACCCGATTCGCAACTGTTGGCAGTGACAGGTCGAGGAACCAGCAATCTCTATCTGATTGATGTCGAAACCAAACGAGTGATTGGCAATCGAGCTAATTCCTTTACAGCACCAGACAAAGCCGTGAATTCGGACTGGTTATCCAGCGGTCTTTTGTTAGGTCGTGAACCCCATGAACCCACGTTTACTCGAAATGGCAAAGAACTTTGGGTGGCGCTGCGAGGTGAAAATCGGATTGCGATCGTAGAAGTCAAAGCGGCTCTAACTGCACTACAACAAGGCATCACAGCGGGGGGCGTGAGACAGTATATTCAAACGCTCAACGGCCCTGCACAAATCTGGTTTTCACAAGAAGGTCAAACTGCTTTTGTCATTTCTCAAAAAGTGCCGTTGATCGAGGTGTTTGACGTGAATCCGGATGGCAATGGGTTGAGCCGTCCCAAGCTAAAAATGCGCCTGGATAACCGTGAATACGATCGCTTTGGCTTTACTCCATTTCAGAAAACTACGCCAAACGGTCAAGAAATTTGGTTTTCTCATAAACTTGCCGATACGATTTCAGTGCGAGAAACCAATGGTTCCTATCGGGTTTTGGATGTTTTTGCTTTGGGCGATCGTGCTCGTCCCAATCATTTAGAATTCGTTGAAAACGCTCAAGGAAAAGTCGCTTATGTCACACTTGCACGAGTGGATGATGACAGTTTGAGGGGCATTGCATCGAGTCAGGTTGTCATTATTGATCGATCGCAGCCTGCTGGAAAACGGCAAGTTATTGGTACATTTTTCACCCACGGACGAGAGGCGCATGGGCTGTGGACAAATCCGGAGAATACTCGTCTCTATATCGCCCATGAACAGGATGAGTTGCCGGGTACACCTGCGGCGGGACAAGCCGTCTGCACTGTCTTTGATGTGTCAAAACCCCACAAACCAGCCTTCATCGCTCAGATCCCATTAGGTGAATTAACACTGCCCTCTGGTAAGTTACGCAACAAGAAAAGTATCAATCTTGTTTATGTGCGTCCGGGAACTTCTAGCCAAACTGCTGGATGATTTGGAGGTTTATCATGATTCGTCATTGTTTTTTTCAAGGTCTTTTCCAACGTCTTTTTCAACTCTTAGCGATCGCGCTCATCTTGTTAAAACTCCAACCATTTCCAGCACTTGCCGATGAGTTAAGTCACCCTCATTTTCGACATTCCAAAACTTCTAGCCAAGTTAGTCAATTTGTAGCTTTCTCCAAAGCGATGGAGGTTGGGATGAAAAAAATGATGACCGAAATGCATCAGATTGACACAATAGGCGAACCAGATATTAACTTTCTCGTGATGATGATTCCACATCATGAAGGGGCTGTAGAGATGGCGCGGCTTGTTCTACTCTACGGAAGAGATCCGCTTGTTCGTCAACTTGCTGGAGAAATTATCGCTTCACAACAAGTGGAAGTTGCCGCAATGCAGGCTCGGTTACTGATGCTCAAAAAAGGTGAGAACTTAGAGCCAGACGATTTCCCAGCAATTCATGGAACACGCGGAATGGCAATGCTAGATTCGTTATCTTACTAATTGCGATCGCGTTATTAAATGGATTCATTTTGAACATTGCAGATGACAGATTCACAGATTTTTAAAGTTTCTCCTTCAATCTAAAGTTAGACAGCAATTCTCATGTTCTGTCGCTAAATTGCCCAGGAATTAATGATGATGAAACCAATGCAGCTAGTTGAATCTTACAGGACATATGGAGGAAGCTTGAGTGATGGACTTTCCACTAACATTGCCAAACAGCCTTTCCAAGATCCAGTATTTGAGTCGGGCATCTCTGCTTTTAGACGCAGTAGTTTTAGTCTAGGGAACCAGGGGAATGACAGTCTCTCTGGCGGACGAGGTAGAGACTTTCTTTTAGGAGAAGCAGGCAATGACCAATTAGATGGTGGAAACGGCAATGATGTTTTGATTGGTGGACTTGGCAATGACAGTCTACTAGGTGGAAAAGGGCGTGACATTCTTTTTGGTGGTGAAGGAATTGACACGCTGACGGGGGGCAATGGCAGAGATCGGTTTGTGATAGCTGGCAACGTTTTTTCTGGAGGAACACCAGTCCTTGTTGGCACCACTGGCATTCAAGCTCTCAACACTCCTGATATCATCACCGACTATCAGATTGGGAGCGATCAGTTTACTTTCAAAGGGAGCGACCTCGGTATTGATCAGATCAATCTTCAAAAAGGTATTACTTCAGAGATCGCGGGTGATGGTAACTTCATTGTGATGCTTGACCCATTTCCCAATGCTGCGTCTGCTGCAAGCGCGATCGCAGCAAATAATGCCATCACAGCGACTGAAGGGGTATTTGTTTATTTCAACACAACCCTTGGAATTAACCGCCTCGTCTACTCTCAAGATCTTGGCAACGGTGGAACGATTAGTGTCCTTGCCAATCTCACCAATCAGGCTGGAGATGCAGGGCTGCAAAGCTTAAACAGCTACTCTAGTAGAGATTTTAGCCTGTTCTAAACGTTCTGTCTTGATCGCATCTGAGGGGTAGCGATTGAGTTACCTCTCAGCTTTTTGCGTTTTGAATATTCGCTTTCCCTTCGACAAAATTTTCTGTACATTCACAGATTTTTAAAGTTCGTTTAGGAACATCAGAGTGAACGATTCAAAGCTGAACAAAGGAGACAAATTCCATGACTCGAACGGTAGCAATCGACTCAACGAGACGAACAACGAGTGCCTTCAAACAGCTTATGTCCTTACACTGGATCATGGCAGCTTGTTTTCTGCTGGTATACCTCACTGGCGCGATCGTGGCTCGGCTTCAGACAGGAGCGTTTTATACTGGCCCAAAAGGACTGCTCTCTTTTTTACACCAATCGATCGGAGTTTTGGTGATGATGTTACTCATTGCTCGGGTTTCTCTGCTCATTCGGGTTGTCTGGAGCAAATACTCGCGACGTTTACCCACTCCTACAGACAATTGGATACTTAAGTTTATCCTGCACACTGTTCTCTATGGGTTCATGTTAGTTGCTCCCATAACGGGCTTTCTGATTGCAAACTCTTACGGCAGTCAGGTGCCTTTCTTCGGACTTGCAACGGTCACTCCCATCTTTACCAAAAACAACGCAGTGGTTGAAACTGCTAGAAGCCTACATTTTTGGCTTTCCTATCTGTTTCTTGCTTGCATCATTTTGCACATTCTGGCGCATTGGAACATCGTCCGTAGCAGTGGGCAGCGGATTCAAACTACGATATCTAAGATGCGGTTCCATCACAAATAAACCTATGGCTGCTACAACTGTTTTGCTGGTTGATGATGATACGAACCTGTGTGAAACCATACAGCTTTATGTGGAGCGGGAAGGATGGCGCTGTTTGGTGTCACACAACGGCACAGATGGCACGGCTCAAGTTCAGCGTTTTCATCCAGATTTGGTTGTGTTAGACATTATGCTGCCAGATTTGAATGGATTTCAAGTGTGTCAAGCTTTGCGTAAAGCAGACTGCTTTGTTCCGATTTTGATGTTGACCGCACGCGCTGATGAAAGCGATCGCGTTCATGGTTTAGCAAGTGGTGCTGATGATTATCTGACTAAGCCCTTTAGCGTTAAAGAACTGATTGCGCGGGTTAGAGCGCTGCTAAGACGCAGCTATAGCGTTGGCTATCGGGATGTGCGACGAGCGCGGGGAATTGTGATCGATCGCGACCAGCGGCAGGCATTTCTAAATGGCGAATTACTTGATTTGCGCGGTAGAGAGTTTGATCTGTTGGCACAGCTAGTTAATTCTCCTGGACGGGCTTATAGCCGCGAACAACTGCTAGAACACATTTGGGGCTATGACTTTGAGGGGGATGTCCGAGTCGTCGATGTTTATATTCGGAAGCTGCGGGAAAAAATTGAGCTAGACTCGGCACACCCAAGTTATCTACAGACGGTTTGGGGGGTAGGCTATCGCTTTGTCGTGGGGGAAGTATGAAACCGTGGCAGAGTGTCTCCACTCGTTTAACACTCACGCTGCTAACGGTGACATTAGGCAGTCTCATTGGGCTGTCTTGGATATTGGATTCAGCCCTAAAGCAATTTTTTGTTCAGGATGCTCAGGCGAGTTTAGAGCGACAGTCAACCGTATTAGCAGCCCAACTTTCGGCGCAGCCAGGATCGTCACTCGCTCGTCAATTATCTGACCTTACCAGCCAACAGCAGAAAGTTCAGGTAATAATTCTTGACCCATCTGCAAACGCGCAAGTCATGAGCCAGGGAGTCGCAGATTCAAGCGCGATCGAGCTTCCTTCAGACCCTATTACTAAAGCGCTGGCAGGTTCACCTCAAGCTGGGGAGTTTTGGGTCGCGGTCGATGCCCAGTATCCTTGGTGGCTTTACAGTACGGCTCCGATTAAACGGGGCGATCAAATCATTGGTGCAGTCTATGTGGCGATGCCGCTCAAACGACCAAGGCAGTTTGCTGAACAAGTGAAAGGTATTGTGATGGGAATCACTATTGCAGCGACAGCGATCGCTATCACGACCGGACTTCTGCTATCGCGTACTGTGACACGCCCCCTGCAAATACTGCACCGTCAAACGCAGCGCCTTGAGGCTGGGGACTATACCGCTCGTTCTTGGCTGAAAGGAAATGATGAACTTGCTCAACTCAGTCATCTGCTAAACCAAATGGCGGACAAACTGGTTGAAACGCTTGCAGCCCTCCAATCTCAAGAAGCAGTGCGTCGAGAATTAGTTGCGAACGTCTCCCACGATTTGAGAACGCCGCTGGCCACATTGCGGATTGGACTAGAAGCCGTGATCGATGGGGTGGTGGATGGTGAAAAAGCACAGCAGTATTTGAAACGCGCTTGCCGCGAAACAGATTATTTATCTCACTTGGTTGAGCAGTTGTTGTTATTGGCAAAAGCAGATGCGGGACAACTTCAGATTCAACCAGAAGCGGTGTCTGTGGTAGCGATCGCCCAAGAATGTTTCTCTCGAATGCAAGCGTCTGCGAATAAAGCAGGACTGGAGCTAAAACTGTGTGTCAAACAAACACCACCAGCCGTGCAAATCGACCCAGCCTTGACAGGGCAAGTCATCATTAATTTACTAGATAATGCGATTAAGTATGCCTCTGATGGAAAGGTTGTTTCTTTGAACATTCTTTCTCCGGTAGAGCAGAATCAGAAATACTATGTTCCTCTCCAAGTCCAAGACTACGGGCACGGAATGGCTGCTGATGCCATTAGTCGCGCAACTGAGCGATTCTACCGAGGAGACAATTCTCGCCCTAGAGGGGGAATGGGGTTGGGATTAGCCATCGCTCAACAAGTCTGTCACTTACAGCACGGAAGTTTGCAGATTAAAAGTGAAATCAATCAGGGAACTGTGATTACATTGTTCTTACCGATCGCAGTGATGGTAAACACTTCTGGTTGATCTCGATCGCGCGGCCGACTGTACTTGTACTAATGCGCTCTAAGGAATTCAAACTCCAGGGACTTATCCACCTGTAAATCTGACGATCGCTCAAAATTGCGCTTACAATAAGATGCTGACCAATACAAGAAAATTTGATGCAGAAAACGTCATCTCTGCCTTCGGCTTTAGTCATTTCTGGGTTTCATGCGCTTTCAGAACCGTTGCGCGTCAGAGTCATCGAGTTGCTGCGAGAACAAGAGCTTTGCGTCTGTGACCTTTGTGAAAGCTTAGAGGTGACTCAATCTAAACTATCGTTTCATCTCAAAGTTTTGAAGGAGGCGCAGCTAGTGCAGGCTCGTCAAGAAGGACGCTGGATTTATTACAGCTTAAATCTGTCGCAGTTTGTTGTCTTAGAGCAATATCTGGCAGAATTTCGTCGCTTCAGCCCAATCCTTCCCGCTCGTGTTTGTCGAGACGACGGTTAATTTACTTTTTTGTTTACATTTTGTCATCAAATATGTGTTGCAGCAGACTTGAAAGAATCAAGTTTATTTGAAACGATCAAGGAGTTCTTCACCAGGGCACTTGAAAGTGAAATTTTTATGATCATCAACTTATCACTTCCAAACAGAACGCTTTTGAGTTTATGTGTCGTGGCGGTCTCCGGCTTAATTGGTTGTAGCCCTTCAAACCCAGCAGCCAATTCTAGTCAGACCCAGACGACTCCGACAGAGGTTGCTAACTCGGCTATCCCAAGTGCCCAAAGCATTCAGATTGACGGATCGAGTACGGTCTTTCCGATTAGTGACGCGATCGCCAAAGACTACAAAAAGTCCAAAGAAAACAGTATCGCGATCAACGTTAAATTTTCTGGAACAACAGGCGGTTTTAGAAAGTTTTGTGCAGGAGAAATCGATATCAGCAACGCCTCTCGTCCGATTTTGAAAGAGGAAATGGAAGCCTGCAACCAAAAAGGAGTGCGATATATTGAGCTTCCTGTAGCGTTTGATGCTTTGACGATCGCTGTGAATCCCCAAAATACTTGGGCACAGGACATCACGATCGCAGAGTTAAACAAAATTTGGGAATCCGATGCACAGGGCAAAATCACCAACTGGAAACAAATTCGAGCGTCCTATCCCGACCGCCCTCTCAAACTATACGGCGCGGGCAAAGATTCGGGAACGTTTGACTACTTTAACGAAGTCACCCACGGAAACCCCAAAGAGAGCCGCACTGACTACACCTCCAGCGAAGACGATAACGAACTTGTCGCAGGCGTGAGCAAAGACCCGAATGCGCTCGGCTATTTTGGATTTTCTTATTACGAAGACAAGCAAAATCAGTTAAAAGCTTTAGCGATCGATTATGGCAAGGGTCAGGGAGCCGTTGCTCCGTCGCGAGAAGCGGTCGAAAAAGCAACCTACCGCCCATTTTCACGTCCCTTGTTTATCTATGTAAATGCGGAGGCAGCGCAGCGAAAACCAGAACTTCAGGAATTTGTTCTCTACTATATTCGCAATGCAAAGCGAGTTTCGGAAGTGGCACAATACATTCCCCTGCCGGATGAAGGGTATCGCCTCAGCGAACTTCACTTCTACCGACTCAAAGTTGGAACGGTGTTTGAAGGGGTTCCGCAGCCAGATTTGACGATCGGAGAACTACTGCGGAAGCAAGCCAGTTTTTAACGTGAATTCGATGAGTCTCCCCCTCGTTCTCTAGTCCGTCAGCCCTGAAAATTAAAATTTATTTTGTCTGAAAGCCCCCCAGAATCGGCAGCTTGGAGGACAGAAGATCGGGGCAACGTCAGCGAAAGAACTCTATTGAGTTGACATTTGAGTTGACGTTTTTTAAGCAGTTAGCGTTCACGATCGCTCTATTTTCCGGCTGCGATCGTGAACAATCAAGCTGTGTTTGATTCAGGATTCAGGATTAATCAAATTTTTTAGATTTGAGATTTCTCAAAAGTTATTGAAATAAGCATTGAGATGATTAAACTAAAGGAATATACTAAATTAACTTGAAATATAGAGACAATTTATCAGGTAACCTCTATGACCGTGCGAGTTGGAATTAATGGGTTTGGCAGAATTGGTCGATTGGATTTACGAGCCGCTTGGGGCTGGCCAGAGATAGAGTTTGTCCATATCAACGAGGTAAAAGGCGGGGCAGAAACAGCAGCCCATCTGCTCAAATTTGATTCTGTACACGGGCGCTGGGCCCCAGAAGTAGAAGCGGGTGACGATCGCATTCTCATTGACAAAACAGCTCTCACCTTCAGCGAATATGCCAAACCCGGCGAGGTGCCCTGGGAAGATTACGGCGTAGATATTGTCTTGGAATGTTCTGGTAAGTTTCGCACTGCTGAAACCCTCGATCCCTACTTTAAGCGCGGGGTTAAGAAAGTGATTGTAGCGGCTCCCGTCAAACAAGGGGCGCTCAACATTGTGATGGGCATCAATGATCACCTCTACCAGCCCAACGAACACCACCTCCTCACCGCAGCATCCTGTACTACAAACTGCCTTGCCCCGGTCGTAAAAGTGATTCATGAAGGGTTGGGGATCAAGCATGGGGTAATTACGACAATCCACGACAACACCAATACCCAAACGATCGTCGATGCTCCCCACAAAGATCTGCGTCGGGCGCGGGCTACTAGCTTATCGCTGATTCCTACTACAACCGGGTCAGCAACCGCGATCGGACTCATCTATCCCGAATTAAACGGCAAGCTCAATGGTTTAGCGGTCAGAGTTCCATTGCTCAATGCGTCGCTGACAGACTGTGTGTTTGAAGTCGTGCGATCGACCAGCGTTGAAGAAGTCAATCAATTGCTAAAAACAGCGGCTGAGGCTTCACTAAATGGCATTTTAGGCTATGAAGAACGGCCCTTGGTGTCGATCGATTACAAAGATGATCCCCGTTCCTCAATTATTGATGCTCTTTCCACAATGGTGGTTAATCAAACTCAGGTAAAAATTCTCGCTTGGTATGACAACGAATGGGGCTACTCCAATCGCATGGTAGAGCTTGCGAGAAAAGTTGCAATCAGCTTGAAATAGGTTTGAGTTTCGTCTTTCACTGACCATTCAGCACTCCTACTTCCTCACCTCTCATGGCAACTTCTACCGCGTCTCGTGCCAACTTCAAGCACTACATTCTCGTCACCCTGACCTATTGGGGCTTCACGATTACTGATGGGGCCCTGCGGCTGTTGGTACTGCTCTACTTTAATAACATTGGCTATACCCCGATTCAGATTGCCTCGCTGTTTCTGTTTTACGAAGTCTTTGGAGTGGTTACAAACTTCTTGGGCGGCTGGATTGGGTCTCAGTTGGGGCTAAAGGTGACACTCTATACGGGGATTGGGCTACAAATCTTTTCTCTGGTGTTGTTGTCCTTTCTTAATCCTGGCTGGGCGCAATGGTTAGCGGTGCTATATGTGATGGTGGCTCAAGCATTTTCAGGCATTGCTAAAGACTTGACCAAAATGAGTACCAAAAGTGCCATTCGATTAGTTGTACCGCAGGATGCTCAGTCTGCTTTGTTTAAGTGGGTTGCGATTCTGACAGGTTCTAAGAATGCGCTTAAAGGAGTCGGCTTTT
This sequence comes from Phormidesmis sp. 146-20, assembly GCF_052939475.1. Classification (NCBI taxonomy): domain Bacteria; kingdom Bacillati; phylum Cyanobacteriota; class Cyanophyceae; order Leptolyngbyales; family Leptolyngbyaceae; genus Phormidesmis; species Phormidesmis sp. 146-20. The sequence continues at coordinate 60,422 of NZ_JBJPHT010000013.1, read as the reverse complement.
TTGTGGGCAGTGCCCTACTAGGATTGTTTGGTTTCGTTAATTCCTTGTGGATTATGGCGGGAGGCTTGTCTCTATTGTTGTTTACGGGCTTGTTTCTGCCGAAGGGAATGGGCAAAATTAAGGCAAAAGTTAAGTTTACTCAACTCTTTTCTAAGAGCCGTGAGATCAACATTTTGTCTGCGGCGCGATTCTTTTTGTTTGGCTCTAGAGATGTCTGGTTTGTCGTCGGATTGCCTGTCTTTTTGCGGAGCGTTTTGGGGTGGTCGTTTTATCAAGTCGGCGGCTTTCTCGCCTGTTGGGTGATTGGCTATGGCATTATTCAATCCCTTGCTCCGACGCTAATTCGACGATTTGGATCGAGTCGTCCGCCTCAGTCAAAGACAGTTCAATTTTGGACATCAGTGCTTACTGTGGTTCCGGCAGCGATCGCGATTTCTCTGCAATCGGGAGTTTCTGCAAATGTCGCGATCGTGGGTGGGCTGCTTTTGTTTGGCGTTGTCTTTGCGTTTAACTCTGCTGTTCATTCTTATTTAGTTCTAGCATTCACCGATGATGACAAAGTAGCGTTAAATGTCGGCTTTTACTACATGGCAAATTCGGGGGGGCGACTAGCGGGGACGGTGTTATCTGGGTTGGTGTATCAGTTTTATGGGTTAGTAGGCTGTTTGTGGGTTTCGACCATTTTAGTGTTAGCGGCGGCAGTGATTACTCGCAAACTGCCTGATCCTCAGCCGAGCCGAGAGATTGCCTGGAAAGCGGAAGGCGGTGATTGAGGTCTCTGTTTGATTCATATTTCGCCAATTGCTGGAAAACCGGGCGTTGCTGATTGGAGGGATAAATCTGTGGGAAGTGTCCAGCTTTTCGCCCCCTAAATCCCCCCAAAATTGGGGGACTTTGAACCTTGGGTTTCTCTCCGCTTTGGGGCAATTCATCCCCTGATTCAGCAACGCCGAAAAACGCTGTTGATAGCGATCGCCTGTTGGTACGATCGACACACAATTCATCAAAAATCTTGATCTTGCGGTCGCCCCAACTAGACATCTTGCAGTCGCTTTGGAGTATCAGACGATACTGAATCAGTTAATACTATGACAACGTTTGATCATCCTCCCAGAATTTTGTTTTTGTATGGTTCTCTCAGGGAGCGTTCTTATAGCCGTCTTGCTGCGGAGGAAGCGGCCCAAATCATTCAAGAATTTGGGGCAGAAGTCCGATTTTTTGATCCGCGTGAGCTTCCAATTTATGGCAGTGTGCCTGATACTCATCCCAAGGTGCAGGAGTTGCGATCGTTGAGCCAGTGGTCAGAAGGTCAGGTGTGGTGTAGTCCAGAAATGCACGGACAGATCACAGGCATTCTCAAGAATCAGATTGATTGGATTCCTCTTAGCATTGGAGCGGTCAGACCGACTCAGGGAAGGACTTTGGCAGTCATGCAGGTGAGTGGAGGGTCTCAATCGTTTAATGCAGTGAATACGCTACGGTTGTTAGGTCGATGGATGCGAATGTTTACGATTCCTAATCAGTCTTCGATCGCTAAAGCGTATCAGGAATTTAATGAAGATGGCACGATGAAAGATTCGCCTTACCGCGATCGCGTAATCGATGTGATGGAAGAACTCTACAAATTTACATTGCTGTTGAGAGAACAAGTAGATTACCTAGCCGATCGCTATAGTGAACGCAAAGAGAAAAAGGTGGAGTGAGTGTGATGATCACCGCCATACCAAGATGAATGGCACTGACTTAGGAAATTTAAGGGTTTTGATCTCCTGAATCAGTTCAGTTCCTTGGATGGGGTGCGAATATTATGGGGTCGATCGCTCCATCTTTGGTCGCTGTCGAGTGAGAATACTCATCACTTCTCCAAACGAGGGTGCAGGCAGTAAAGGACTCCAATCGGTGGCATTTGCAAATCGTCGGACGTGTAGATTTTGAATTGTCTCCGTTACCCCGTCTGAGGAACCGATAATTAACACTCGCAGGATTTCAAACTCATCAGAGTGAGGAATCGCAACGTCAGGTAAAAGATCCTGAAGCGGAATGCGAAGCGAAGTAATCGTGAAACGGGGAATGGAATCGGGAAGGAAACGGCGCTGAATCAATTCTAGAAATGCGTAGGCGAAATCGCACAGCCAAAAGCCAGCGTTCAAAAGGCGCTCTGCCATGTAGGTACTCCAATTTTAGGTCTCCAAAGAAACCCAAAAAACTAGCCGCCCCAAAGAGCAGAACAAGTCGGAGCGACCAAAGGAGTGATAAAATCCTCCATTAGCCCTCTTGACTGGGAACAGCAGTCTTGCGGGTTAGCTGCCCTTCGTTGCTTGCTACAACTTGGGGCGGCGACAGACTCAGTTTTTTGGGCGATCAGACAACTTTCCCGTGACGAAAAGATGTCCTTGATTTGAGAGAATATCTGGAATTTTGATTCTCGTCAAGTAGAGATTGGAGTCATTTTGTGAAGCGAGCCGTTTGATAAGTGAACGTGAATTCGATGAAATCGTTCGCTACGGTGATTAATCCGGGCAACCCCCTAAATCCCCCATTCTGAGGGACTTTGAACCAGAAGTCTGACCCTAAAGTCCCCCAAAGTTGGGCTACCGTGTACACACAAGTTGATTGATCCGTCATTGCCGAGACCCTTCGCCCCCTAAATCCCCCAATTTTGGGGGACTTTGCTAGGCAATCTCTCTGGGTCAAAGTCCCCCAGATTGGGGGATTTAGGGGGCTGAAGCCGATTGAAACGAAGCGATTCCGGCCTTGTGTGTACACGGTAGCAAAGTTGGGGGGTTGGGGGGCAGAAGACTAAAACAACGCAGCGAAAAGTCTCAATCGAATTTACGTCAACCGAATTTACGTCAACAAATTCCTTAGACTCTAAAGCGCTTGCTCAGACAACGGCCAGTGCCCCCACGACGCACCAAAATCAGTTCCGCAACAATGCTGACAGCAATCTCTTCGGGAGTCAGTGCCCCAATATCAAGACCGATCGGCGCATAAATCGATCGCAATCTACTTTGAGAAATTCCTCTGTCTTCTAGTGATTGATAAACCTGTCGTACTCGTTTCTCGCTGCCAATCATTCCAATATATTGACAATTTAATTTTTGGTTCAATAACGTTTCTAAAGCCATTAGATCTTGTTGATAGCCGCGTGTCACTAGAGCAACGTACAGCATTGTGTGATCTGTAAATTGATCAATCACATCAGCGATCGCTTCCGTGTAAATTTTGGAGGCGTGAGGGTAGCGGTTTGCATTCGCCCATTCAGCGCGATCGTCCTGTATCACGATTTGAAATCCGCTCAAGTGCGCGACTTTTGCCAACTGTTGGCCGACGTGTCCTGCACCAATGATCAGCAGCGTGGGTGGGGGCTGTAGCGTTTCTGTAAAACTGTTGGGGGTTGATTCGTTTAGCAAATGAGGCAACTGATCTGCATCAAAGGGGGTGACCAATGTGGCGGATTGTCCGGCTTTGAGACAATGTAGAATTTGTTGAACTAGAGAAATTGTCCACTCTCCAGACCACCGTTCTAGCCACACCTGCATTTTGCCTCCACAAACGCCCTGAGTTTTTCGCTGAGGGGTTCCTGTGAGATCAATTTCGACAAACTGTTTTTTGCCTGTTTGCAGCACGATCGCGGCTTGCTCAATGATCGAAGCTTCTCCCGCACCGCCCCCAATGGTTGAGAAGATCCGATTGTGAGAGCCGATGATCATCTTTGCGCCGACTTCTCTGGGCACCGAACCTTTGACACTGACCACCGTTGCGACCACGACGGATTCTTGACCCAACCATTCAGCCAATCGAGCATAAAAATCCAGCGTCATGTCACCAAAACGGGATCAACAATAGAAGCAGCCGGAGTCCGAACCTGCTCGATCGCCCACAGGGTGACTTCTGGAGTCAAAGGAGACGAAAGGGGCACTTGGTTAGGCTGTCCAAACGCGGCAATGGCTTCTCGAATCGCTTCTCGGACGGCGATCGCCAACATAAACGGAGGCTCCCCGATCGCTTTGCTGCCATAGATCACACCATCTTGTGCGGCTCGTTTTAGTAAGTGCACGTTGAAGTGTTCGGGAACTTCGCTAATCGTGGGAATTTTGTAAGTACTGGGGGCATCGGTTCGCAGTCGTCCTTGAGCATCCCACACCAATTCTTCCATCGTCAGCCAGCCCATTCCCTGCACAAATCCGCCTTCGATTTGACCTTGATCGACTAGCGGATTCAACGACTCGCCCACATCATGCACAATGTCTACTTGGCGTAGTTTGAATGTGCCCGTAAAGCCATCGACTTCTACTTCACAGACCGCAGCACCATACGCAAAATAATAGAACGGCCGACCTTTGCCTGTGGTTTCATCCCAATAGATATTCGGCGTGCGGTAATAGCCCGTGGCAGACAGACTAATGCGATCGCTATAAGCCTGTTTCACCACATCAGCAAAGTTGACAGAAAGTTGAGGATAGCTGCGACAGAAGATGCGATCGTCTTCAAACACCAGATCTTCGGGCGTATCCAACATCATCATGCTCCCCGCCACCGTCGCCAGCCTTTCTCGAATCGTTTCACACGCATTTTTGACCGCCTGACCATTCAAATCTGAGCCACTCGAAGCGGCTGTTGCAGAGGTATTCGGTACTTTGTCAGTGCTAGTCGGCATCATGCGAAACCGTTCTAACTTCACGCCCAAGGCTTGAGACGCAACTTGTAGCATTTTGGTGTGCAGTCCTTGCCCCATCTCTGTGCCACCGTGGTTGAGTTGAATGCTGCCATCGGCATAGACAAGAATCAACGCTCCCGCCTGATTGTATTGGGTCTTGTTGAAGGAGATCCCAAACTTGACGGGCGTAATGGCCAACCCACGTTTTTTGTAAGCATTGGACTGATTGAATTGAGCGATCGCGACCTTCCGTTCTGCGAAATTGGCGTTGGCTTTGGCTTCATTCCAGATGCGCGTCAGCCGATTGTCATAGAGTTCTTGTCCGTAGTGCGTGGTATTCGTTTCGCCAGCCCCGTGATAGAAATTGCTCTCGCGCACCCCATCCGGCGGCAGATTCAAATGGCGGGCAATGCGATCGATCACTTCTTCGATCACAATCATCCCTTGTGGGCCACCAAATCCCCGAAACGCTGTATTCGAGACGCGATTCAGTTTAGCAATCTGCCCCCGCACTTCCACATGAGGAATGTAGTAGGCATTGTCTACATGCAGCATTGCTCTCAATAGAACGGGAGGCGACAGATCGAGACTCCAGCCGCCATCCGCATAGAGATCCACATCCAAAGCAGTGATCATGCCATCTGCCGTAAAGCCAACTTTGTATTGACACAGATAGCCGTGTCGTTTGCCCGTGAGAATCATATCGTGGTGTCGTCTCAGCTTGACTCGTGCGGGACGGCCGGTTTTGTGAGCGGCGATCGCAGCCACCGATGCAAACGGATTCGCCTGAGATTCTTTGCCGCCAAATCCACCGCCCATTCTCAAACAGGTCACAACCACTTGGTTACTTGACACACCCAACACTCGCGCCACAATGATCTGAGTTTCAGTCGGGTGCTGTGTTGATGAATAAACCTGATAGTGTCCCTCGCCATCCGGAATCACCCAACTCGCCTGAGTTTCGAGGTAGAAGTGATCTTGTCCATTCATTTCGACTTCCCCTTCGAGGCAAAAGTCTGAAGTTTGAAGTGCCGCTTGCGGGTCGCCTCGACGAACTAACTGCGATCGATTGTGAAAGCTCTGAGCAACAATGGCATCTTTAATGCTCAAGATCGGCTCCAATGGCTCATAGTCAACGACTACTTTTTCGGCTCCTAGTCGAGCGGCAGTCTCAGTTTCACCAACCACCCAAGTAACCGCCTGTCCCCAATAGCTTGCTTCATCCGTGGCTAGTAACACTTCATCGTGAACAATCACCCCAGTATTGTTTTCTCCCGGCACATCATCAGCAGTCAGAACCGTTACAACACCCTCCACCTCGTAAGCCGCAGACACATCGATTTTAGTAATCCGTGCCCTCGCATGGGGAGACAGAACGGGGAATAGCGACAACATACCCGCAGGAATGGGCTGATCGTCTGTGTAGACTGCTGTTCCGCTGACGTGAGCTTCTGCACTTTCATGACTTTTGCGTTTGCCAACTGCGCTCATGATGCCACCTCTTCTCGCTTGTGTGCCTCACCGAATTCTACAAAAAATTTCTCAAATAGATTCGCCACCAACAGCTTCCGATAGTCTGCACTGCCTCTCAAATCTGTCAACGGGGTAAAGGCTTGTTTGAGGGCTGACTTTGCCTGCTGCACTGTTTCAGCATTCCAGAGCTTGCCGATTAATAGGTCTTCAACGGCGATCGCTCTCACAGGCGTTGCGGCTACTCCTCCATAAGCCAGCCGAGCGTGAATAATTCGCTGATCTGCATCCAGATCAATCACAAATGCCGCCGCTACAATGCTGATATCGTCCGTTCCGCGCTTACCGATTTTGTAGGATTGACTGCGGCGATTGATCCCGCTCACTTTAGGAATCCGTACTGAAACAATCACTTCACCTGGCTGTAAATCGGTTTGTCGATATCCCTTAAAAAAGTCGATTAGAGGAATGGTGCGTTCACCTCTAGCGCTGGCTAATCGCAACGTGGCATCAAGGGATAAGAGAACGGGAGGCAGATCCCCGATCGGGGAAGCCGTCCCAATATTGCCGCCCAACGTAGCACGAGTCCGAACTTGCCGAGCTGCAAACCAAAACAGCATCTCATCCAAACTAGGAAAGACTCCCCGCAGCCGATCCTCAAAGTGACTCAACGGCACAGCCGCCCCAATTTCTACAAAGTCTGATGTGTTCTCCAGCGTTTTCAATTCTGCTACCGCTTCGAGTGAGATGAGGACAGGAAACGATTGGCGATGGTAGCTAATTTCTAATCCTAAATCGGTTCCCCCAGCAATCAACTTTGCATCAGGGTACTCATTCATCAATGCAAAGACTTCTTCTAATCGAGTCGGACGATAAAAGAACTGTTCGTTGCCGTGATATCGAATTTCGTTCAGATTCGCGTCCGTATGTTTCAGCCGTTCTTCAAAGTAATCAGTTGACTCATCCGATTGCTGGGCGACCCCTTGCGGGGAACTCGAAGAGATCGCTTCCTGGGCCGCCCGTCGAATCGCGAGATAACCCGTACAGCGACACAGATTTCCCTCGACACAAGCATCATTTAAATTGCGATCGTAATAAGCCGCAAACAAACTCATCACAAATCCCGGCGTACAGTACCCACATTGAGAACCGCCCGTTTTCACCATCGCCGCCTGTACTGGATGGAGCGTTTCCTGACTCACCCCTTCAACCGTGACAATTTCTCGCCCCGCCACCGACCCCAACGGAATTAGGCAGCTATTGACGGCTTGATATTGAGGCTGACCATGAGTGCCCTGAGCGACGATCGCCACCGTACAAGCTCCACAGTCTCCATCACCACAGCCTTCTTTAGTCCCAATCCGTCCACTCTGCCGCAAATATTCCAGCAAAGTCATCGTCGGCGACACGTCTTTGAGTCGAACGGTTGCCCCATTAATCATAAGAGTCAGATGGTTTTCGATAGCTTGGGTCACGTCTCAATGAATTGTAAAGGACTGATCAATACAAGTAATCTTAGCGCTTCACCCAAAGTCTCAACTGGTTCAAAGTCCATTAAATTGGGGGGTTGGGGAGCAAAATGCCAAACAACGAAGCGAATGAATTTTTTCAAATTGAAGCTTGATCGCTCTCTTGCATACTGTATTCACTTTGTCGTTGATGATGTGTACTGACCTATACTTTTCAGCCAAAAAACCGTTCACCCTCACTCACCCAGGGCAAAGCCTGCCCCCATTTTTTGTTAAACACAAAAGAATCTAATGGCTTGCGTTGACGAGGAGAAAACTCACGATCGCGAGATTGCTCCGACAGCGGGTTATTTGCAGGTGACTTTTAAAGCATTTCTAGTGGTTTTGCAGTACGAGGCGGCGGAAAGGCTTGATTCAAATCAGCTAGATCTTCTGGCGTTAAGACGATCTCAAGCGCTGCATAATTTTCACGAATGCGATCGGGATGACTCGACTTTGGAATCACCATCACATCCTTTGGCTGAAGTAACCAGGCGATCGCGATCTGGGCCGGAGATGCAGTGTGTCGATCGGCAACCGTTTTCAAAGTGGAATTCTTCAACAATCTGCCTTGTTCGATCGGTGAGTAAGCCATGAGAGGAATGCTATTTTTGCGACACCAAGGCAACAAGTCCCACTCGACTCCACGACGGCTGAGATTGTAGAGAATTTGATTCGTCGCCGTCAAACCTTGATCAAACTGGCGGGCTTCTTCCATATCAGAGCGATCGAAGTTACTCACCCCAAAATCGAGAATTTTTCCAGCCTGACGCAGTATGTGAAATGCCTCAAACGTCTCTGATAAAGGAACTGAACCGCGCCAATGTAGCAAATAAAGATCCAGATAATCAGTGCCCAGTCGCTTTAGGCTACGATCGCACGCCTGTATCACGCCCTGACGAGTGGCATTGTGCGGATAAACCTTGCTGACGAGAAACACTTGATCTCGCCGTCCCGAAATGGCTTTGCCGACGATCGTTTCTGCGCCGCCTTCTCCATACATTTCAGCGGTGTCGATTAGAGTCATTCCCAGATCCAATCCTAGGCTTAGGGCATCGGTTTCGGCTTTGCGGGTGCGATCGGCTTCTCCCATTCGCCAAGTGCCCTGTCCCAAAATGGGCATTGGTCTTCCAGACGGCAGTTTGACTGTCCACATAGTCTGCAATTCACCTGATCAATTAGTTAATCAATTAATAGTAAGGACACTCAGATCTGTAATCAAGATAGAAAAGGCATAAATTTTGTGGCTTAATCAACCCTCTAAACCGCCAAACTTCTCGAATGGGTCTATCAAAGACTGCCTGAAATGATAACGGAATGCTAGCGTAAATGGGGACTTGTGTAAGCAAGGAATCGAATGAGTTTGTTTACGTTACTCATTCTGAAAATATGGTGAGGGTTTCTGCATCACTTTCTGGAGTAGCATAGTCAGTCCAGCAATCGTTAGTTTGAGGTGGCGAATAATGGTAACGAAGTTGCAGCAGTTGGTCAAGACGATCTCAAGATCCACACTTTTGAGCAGAGGCCATAATCTCTGGACTTTGAACCAACAGGATTGGAACCTACCTTTAACAAGGATAGAAAAGTTATTGATTGGAGCGTATTTGATTTTGGATGACTACTCGCGTGGAGAGTTTCCTCCAAAATTTAATGATGAGAAAACGACTCATGACGCAGAGATCGCTTACCGTTTTTCATTGCCAGAAGTCACTGCCTCCGAAGTTGCTGAAAGTGAGCTTCGCAAACCATTTTGGTTTGGATATGGAACAAGAAAGTATCTTACAGACCTTATCGATCTCGTGGTCATGCTTGAAAGACTACAGATTCATCCGCCACAAAAACTACTCGAACTTGGATGCGGATCTGGATGGATGTCAGAATCACTAGCTTTAATGAAGTTTGATGTAGTGGGTACTTCAATCTCTCCTCATGATATTAGGGATGCTAAGACTAGTAGACTGTCAATCTTTAATTGAGGGATAAATTTTCTCAAAATCTGCTTTCATTCGAGGGTTACAGCCCCTAGCTGTCTCTCATTTTAATCTTGACAGACCACTAGGATTAAAAGCTTTGAAGCGAAAAATCTCAAGGTCAACCTAGAATTCATTGAAGTTCCAATGGAAACAGTTGCGGCAGCAGTCCCACATCAGGGGTTATTTGATGCTGTATTAGTTTTTGAAGCATTGCACCACGCTTATGACTGGAGGAAAGGGGGCGTTCCTGGATCCAAAAGCGAAGCGAAGCGTTCATCGAACTGACGGTAAAAAGATACACGCTACCAGCCTTTCTCAGCCTTGTCTAATACATAGGCAGTCACAGAGGCAATTTGTTCTTCCGTGAGGCGACCTTTGAAAGCGGGCATTGCGCCTTTACCTTTCGTGACCTGAGTGACGATCGCCGCTGTCGTATCTTTAGCATTGGCAACCAGAGCATCTTTCTTCAACGTCTTGGCAGCATTGATCACGTTTCCGCCGCCCATATGACAGGATGCACAGTTTACATTAAAGACTTTGGCACCTGCGGCAATATCAGCATCCGCGAGAGCAGGCTGGTCAGACTCATAAATAACAGAGCCACTGTAAAAATGAGTGTTAGAAGTGTTCTCATTGAGGATCAGTAGATCGAGAATTCTTTAGGAAAGGGGTAGAGTCAGGCAAGAAAGAATTGAAATTACGCCATGACTCCGGCATCCCCAAGTTCAGTATCTGCCCTTCCCGCCTTGACGGATGAATCGGCTTTGAGCGCAACCCTCGATCGTCTGCTCAAACATTTGACCGTTCCCACCCAAGGCGCTATCGAGATCCCCGCACCACCGAAACTGGACAACAGCGACAACAACACCTGGTTCAAACCTTGCAGCAGCGGATAGAGCAGTTAGGGTATCAGGTTCAACTGACTCCCATTGCCGCCGCTCAATCACCCGTCTAATCCTCTATTTTCAAAGCGAGTCTAATATGTAGCTGTGAGTAGCAAAATTAACGATCGTGGCTAGAATAGAGGCACTCTAAACCCGGTAGTACTCCGTTCCACATTTTGCGTTCTATGAGAGGCATTCCTGCTCGGCTCCTGACTATCTCGGCGATCGCAGCACTTCTGACAATCGCCCCTGCGGTTTGGGTGCAAGCTCAATCGATTGCGCCAGGCAAACCCCAAGCTGACCGACTGTTCAAAACGGGTAGTGACTATCTCAAACAAAATGTTCTAGTTCCAGCTTCTCAATCTTTGGAGCAAGCCCTGAGCGCCTATCGTGCGATCGCAGATATCGAAGGACAAAGGGCTGTTTTGCTGCAATTAGCGATCGCTGAAGTTCGATTAGGCAAATATGACCAGGCTTTCAGTCGCACTCAGCAAGCCCAAGCCCTTCCGGGTCGTCATTCTTCTCAAGGCGCGATTCTCAGTACGCAAGGCTCAATTCAATTAGAACGGGGCAACTACCGAGAAGCTTTGCGATTGTTTAGGGCGGCAGCAGGAGGACAAGGCGCAGACATCGGTGCAGAAACTCGTAATCGTCTGGGAATCGGCGAAACGCTACACGCATTAGGATTTTATACACAGGCACTCGACGTTTTACTGCTAGCCATTCGTGCGCCCGGCGATCTCGTCGATCAGGGTCGTGCCTTGAATGCGATCGCAGATGTCTACTTCAGCCTGGGACAATACGACACTGCAAAAACCTACTACAATCAAGCGCTAGCAGTGCGTCAAGGGGTCGGGGATTGGTTGAGCTACGATCGAACACTTCAAAGTCTGGGGCGGGTCAGTCAAGTTCTCAAACAACTCAACCAGTCGCAAACCTATTATCAGCAAGCGCTGAAAGGAATGACCGGGCGGGGAGACCAGACTGGAAAGGTCAGTGTGTTTCGAGGAATGGCTCAACTGGCAGCAGAGCAAGCCAATCCCAAACAGGCACTTTCTTACTACGAACAAGCGTTAGCAACAACTCGTCTGGCGGGTGATGCAGGTCGAGTAGCCGTTCTGAACGATTTAGGATTTTTCTACAAAAGTCAAAACCAGTTTGAGTCTGCGATCGCGACCTTAGAAGATGCGCTGAGACTAGCCCGACGCAATGGAGATGTGCAGGGTGAAATCAGAGCCTTGAGCGGGATTGGAGAAACTCGGTTACAGCTTGATCAAAAACTTAACCAAAAACAATCCGGACAAGCCAAACAGGCTTCCAAAGTTCTGCAAACTGCGATCGAACGGTTTGAATCTTTGCGCCCTGGGCTGCGAGATGCAGATAAAGTTGCGCTGTTTGAAACCCACGCTCATATCTATCGATTGCAACAGCAAGCCCTGATTCGCCAAAATCAGCCTGCCCAGGCATTAGCGATCGCAGAGCGAGGACGAGCCAGAGCCTTTGTCGAACTGCTCTCACAGCGCTCAAAAGAAGAAATCGCCAACATTCAACCGCCCACCGTGACCGAGATTCAGACGATCGCCAAACAGCAACGAGCCACGATCGTCACCTATTCGATTATCTACGGCGCAAATCACGAAGAATCTGAACTCTATAGCTGGGTCGTCAAACCAACCGGAGAAATCAATTTTCGCCAAGTTGACCTCAGCAAACTGCAAAATCGACCGAATTCGATAGACACGCCTACAGTCCCATCTCGCGGGGCTACTCCTGAAGGAAGTGACTCATTCATAACGAATTTTGTGATGGCTATCCGAGGCACTATCACGCAACCTACAGAAAGCGCTTCAGAGCCTTCGACCGTTTTATCCTCGACTCAAACTGCCTATCAAATCTTGATTCAATCGATCGCTGATTTATTGCCCAGAGATGGCACCGCTCGCGTCATCTTCATTCCCCAAGATGCCCTTTTTCTGGTTCCCTTTGCTGCCCTCCAGGATGCGAAGGGTCAGTATTTAATTCAAAAGCATTCAGTTCAGGTGTCTCCTTCAATTCAAGCTTTGACGCTGGCCCGATCGCGCCTATCAAATCAGAAGTCTGCGCTCATTGTGGGCAATCCAACGCCCATGCCGAACAACTTGCCTAACCTACCGGGAAGCGAACGAGAAGCGACTGCGATCGCGCAGTTATTAAACACTCAAGCGATCGTCGGTCGAGAGGCCACTAAATCGCGCGTCCTTAAAAGAATTTCTCAGGCTTCCATCATTCACCTTGCGACCCACGGGCTACTCAACGACAGACAAGCTCTCCAAAGTTCGCTGGCTCTTTCTGCGTCTGATCAAGGCGGACTGCTCACGGCTGAAGAAATTTTTGATCTGCGATTAGGGGCTGACCTCGCGGTTTTGAGCGCTTGCAACACAGGACGCGGCAAAATTACAGGAGATGGCGTGATTGGCTTATCGCGATCGCTGATGTCGGCTGGCGTTCCGAGTGTGGTTGTTTCGCTTTGGCTGGTTCCCGATGAAGCAACGGCTTACTTAATGAATAGCTTTTATCGTCAACTCAAACAAGGCTCAGACAAAGCGAGAGCCTTACAGCAAGCGATGTTAGACACCCAGAAAAAGTATCCCGACCCCAAAGACTGGGCAGGCTTTACCCTGGTCGGAACCGCAGATTAGAGAACTGTACTTCCTCAGCAATCTATGGATTCGATGAGATGGTTCGCTTCGATTGTAGAGTTGGGTTGCCCCTAGATCCCCCACAAGTGAGAGACTTTGAACTAAATTCACGTGAATTCGATGATAATCCTTCGCTACGGTTACCACTCCGGGCAGCCCCCTAAATCCCCCACAAGTGAGGGACTTTGAACGAGAAATATTGTCTCAAAGTCCCCAAAAATTGGAGGGTTGAGAGGCAGAAGTGCCCAATAACGAAGCGAGAAAACGCCATCGAATTCACGTTAAATTTTTGTCGGAAAGTCCCCACAATTGGCAGCTTGGGGGGCAAAAGCGCTCAACAACGAAGCCAAGGAACTATATCGAGGTAGCCTCCCCTGAACAGCATTTTCCTGATCGACTATCGATCTCGTAGAAGAATAACTAATCAAAGATAGAGGCTGCCTGAAAATGAAAGCTTTTCGCCTTTTGACCGTCACAGCGCTGTTATTGACCAGCATCGGATTCGTCAATCCTGAAATCAGTGAAGCGCGATCGAGATTTGTCTTTCGGCCACCTCAACGCAAAAATCCCCCTTCAACTGCGGGTGCTGCTAGTCGGAGCGGTTTCTGTCTCGGTCAGCAAGAACCCTTGAGCGTGTTAGCACCTCGTGATCGGGTCAACCTGACCAGCCGTGAGCAACTCACTTTACTGGCATACATTCCAAAAACTTCAGCCCGATCGCTGCGGGTTGTTCTCGATATCTACCCCAGTTCTGGTACTAGCCGACCCAAAAGATTTTACGAAGCGGTTGTTCCCGTTTCAAAAACCCCTGGCATTGTTCGGTTACCGTTGAGTAGTGCGACAACTCCCAAGCTACAACCTGGTCAGCTTTATCGTTGGACAGTGGCGCTGCGATGCAGTGAGCAAGATCGGTCAGATGACACCGTATCCCGTGGATGGGTTGAGTATCTCCCAGTGAATACTACCCTTGCTCAAGCCCTCAAACAAGCCTCTCCAGAGCGTCGATCGTCGCTACTAGCAGAAGCAGGACTCTGGCACGATACCCTTCTCAGCCTGGACGAAGCGCGCAACCCTAACAATGCAGCCTGGAAGAACGACTGGAAATCACTCCTGACAGTAGCAGGGCTAGAATCACTCTCAAACGCCCCCAGGATTGACAAATGATTAGATTTGCAGGAATCTGCATCCCGCCTGCTATGAAACGCTTAAAACAACAACTCTGGCAAGGGCGCGGTGTTCTGATTGCGGCTCCAAGCGTCACAGCGATCGTGCTGTTGGTGCGTCTGAGCGGCAGCTTACAATTTTTAGAATGGGCAATGTTTGATCACTGGGTGCGCTTGCGGCCGTCGGAGGCTCGTGAGACGCGCATTACCCTTGTAGGAGTGACCGAATCCGATGTTCAGCGCTATGGCACTCCGCTCACTGACGAAACGCTTGCCGCAGTCCTCGAAAAGCTCAAACAACATCAACCTGCTGCGATCGGACTCGATTTGTATCGAGATATTCCTGTCGGAAAGGGCTACGATCGCTTGGTCAAAGTGTTTAGATCAACACCCAATCTAATCGGGGTGCAAAAGGTTGTCGGTAGTGCCGCGAGTGGTTCTGTTGCGCCTGCTCCCGTGTTGCAGCAGTTAAATCAAGTGGCGGCGAATGATGTGTTACTAGATACAGATGGCAAAATTCGACGCGGACTGTTGAGCGTCATGGACGGCAATACCCCAGTACCAAGCTTTGCAGCCCTGCTCTCGACGCTCTATCTAGAAAAGCAAGGCATCTTTCCTGAAGAAGTTGCCGATTCGCAGGTAAAGCTGGGAAAAACGATCGTTGCTCCCTTTCAAGAACACGATGGCGGCTATGTTGGCGCAGAAATCGGTGGCTACCAAATTTTACTCAACTATCGCGGCGGCAGAAATAGCTTTGATCACGTCTCAGTTCAGCAAATTCTCGAAGGAACCGTCGATCCAAACCTTCTCAAAGGGCGCATTCTGATCATCGGTGCAACAGCCGAAAGCTTGAAGGATTCGTTTCTCACCCCTTACCGTGACCCCATGTTGGGAGTTGAGATTCATGCAGCGCTAACGAGTCAGTTGATCAATACTGCGCTGTTCGATCGTCCTCTTATTCAATCTTGGTCAGACGTGAATGAGGGCATTTGGATCTTTTCGTGGTCAGTCATTGGGGCATTGCTCGTTTGGCGACGATCGCGACGCTTTGATGCTCTACAACTGTTAGTCAAGTTTTTAGCTGCGACGGTTATCTTAGGTGCAATCAGCTATCTTGTTTTCCTAAAAGGCTGGTGGATTCCGATTGTTCCGGCAGGGTTATCACTAGCTGGGGCAACGATCGCCATCACCGCATTTCAAGCACAATCCTCTTCCCAACTGCGTAAAACCTTTGGGCGCTACTTAACCGATGAAGTCGTCACCCAGCTACTAGAAACGCCAGAAGGCTTGACCTTAAAGGGCGAAAAGCGCAAAGTAACCACGCTAATTTCTGACTTGAGAGGCTTTACTCATCTCTCCGAAAAGCTTGCGCCCGAAGAAGTAGTGCGGATGCTCAATCTCTACCTGAGCGACATGACGCGCGTCATTAAAAGCTATGGGGGCACGATCAATGATTTAACCGGGGATGGAATTGTGGTTCTCTTTGGTGCGCCACTCCAGAAAGTAGATGATGCAGAACGAGCGGTAGCCTGTGCGATCGCAATGCAGCTCGCCATGACATCGGTCAATCAACGCAACCAGGAACTCAACCTACCCGTTCTAGAGATGGGCATCGGACTCAACACCGGAGAGGTCGTCGTCGGTAATATTGGGTCTGAAGATCACACCAAATACACGGCGATCGGAAGTCATGTGAATCTTGCTGCCCGAATTGAATCTTTTACAACGGGTGGACAAGTTTTAATTTCGCCCAATGTTTGGCAAGAAGTTCGGGAAATTGTCACCGTTGAGAGCCAAACCGAAGTTTTGATGAAAGGGATGACAACCCCTACAATGCTTTATGAGATCAGCGCGATCGCGGGTTGCCACACACTAAATCTGCCCAGTAGACCGTTGATCCTCAAGCAGTTGGCAAGCCCGATCGTGGTAAGAGGTTTTCTTCTGGATGGCAAACATTTAACAGACCAACAGGTTTGCGGAGAACTGGTTCGTCTATCTCACAAAGTGGCTCACCTCCAAACAGTTCAAACGCTTTTACCTCTAACTAACTTAAAGCTAAACTTAGCTCTAGCAGATTCTGAAGTTGAAGTTTATGCAAAAGTATTAAATCAAAAGGTTGATCACGGAACAGGCTACTACATCCAATGGACAACGGTGGCACCGGAGCTAGCGTTATTGTTATAGAGAAAATAGGCTGACGTTGTGTGATCCCTTGCGGTTGAGCTACGTAAGCTCACAGAATCAGCTTTCTGATACCTTCTATCGATCGAGATCAGATATGAAATTGAACCATCTTTTTGCTTATCTAATTGGATTCATTGCTCTAATATTATCTTTTCTTGTTTATATTCAATATATAGACCAGTTAGGTTTTCCTGATGGTTTTATAACTGAGCCGCAATATGCACAGAGGCGACTAGCTTATATATTCATTGGAATCAGTATTACTCTAAGTTCGTACTGTATCTATTTAGGCATAACCTCTCGACGAAAAGAAATCAGTAAAAAGGTGTTCGCTGTCACCATTTTGTATTTGATTTCTGTAATTGCTACAGTAATGGTTGACTATTACTACCGCTCACATCTAATTAATAGTACTGGTGGCTAAAGCAATCTCACAGTTCATGAACTAGCCTCACGTTTAGACTGTCCTTCAGGATGCATTCTTGATTATTTTGTTGGTCGATTCGATCGTGGACTGGTTAAAATTTAGCCAAATAAGAACTTGAAAATAAACCTTAACGGTAACTTATTCAAGGTTTAATACGGATTTATTCTGAGATTTGTCAGCTTCGCTAGTATAAAGTAGTGCCTGTTTCGCCTATGTCTAAACGTTTGTTGACAGCCGAAAACCGCTCAGGGCAGGTCTCTCATCTTAGTAGCAGAGGAAATCCTGTGAAACTTTGTCACATCTTGACAACGATCGCCTTGATGTCGCTTACCTTAAATAGCTGCCATTATTTCACCTCAGCAACGGCTGTGCAGTCAGACTCACCCGACGACTCAACTGAAATTGCGGCCGCGCGAAGTCCTACCCCGGTCTGGGCAGGCACCTTTGATCAGGCAAACTGGCGGCAGCAGTGGAAAGTGCAAAATCAGGCGAGTTGGGGCTGGCAAAATTTTGAGGTCGTTCCCGATTCGACCCGTCGGTTTTCTAAAGTGCTGCGCGTCTCATATCCCAAGGGATCTGCCAGTCCTGAGTCGGCCCGCAAGGGTGGAAGCGCGATCGGTGGTGGGCAATTTTTAGCGAGTTTGGGCATCAAACCTGCCGACAAACTGCGTCTGAGCTACTTTGTCCGATTCTCCAAAAATTTTGATTTCGTCAAAGGTGGCAAGCTCCCCGGACTTTTTGGCGGTGTGGCTAACAGTGGCGGCAAAACGCCCGACGGGACAGACGGATTTTCGACCCGCTATATGTGGCGACGGGATGGAGCAGGCGAAGTCTACGCCTACCTGCCCACCAGCAAAGAGTACGGAACGTCACTCGGTCGCGGAGCCTGGAACTTTGAACCCGGAGTCTGGTATCGATTAGAGCAGGAAGTAACCCTCAACCGACCCGGTAAAAAAGATGGTCGAGTCCGCGTGTGGATCAATGGCAACCAAGTCTTTGAACAAGCAGGCGTGGTCTTTCGATCGACTTCAACCTTAAAGATTAATGGCGTGTTTTTCTGCACATTTTTTGGGGGAAGTGATAAGTCGTGGGCTACTCCCAAGTCTGTGTATGCTGATTTTGCCAACTTTTCAGTGACAGCAGGTAGCTAGATTTTCCGTAGATTCACACCTTTTCATCCCTGTCATCCTGATGGGGACTTTTTGTATGGAAAAACAGATTAGGACAGTTCAAACGGCAACCACTTGCTGCTAACAAGGCGTGAATTCGTTGAAGTTTTTTCGCTTCGTCGTAAAGCATGTCTGCCCCCACGCCGGGAAACTCTCAAGATTTCTGGATCAAAGTCCCTCACGGGTGGAGAATTTAGGGGGCGTTCCCGAATGGAGAATCGCATTGGAGGATCTGATCGAATTCGCGTTAACAGCGGGTAGAACGTAAGCGTTTGAAGTGAGCTGCGTAGGGCATACTAATGCTCACACTCCAATTTCGCCCTTTACATGGTTTCCAGTGGAGAATTTAGGTTTATAAAATCACTGCTAGCCTTCGCAGGATTAGCTTTAGGGAATGAATCAGCGAATTGAGATAGAATCCATTTCTTCTAGTTACCCATCAGGGGTCGCACAACCTCACGGATCTTTGCCTCAAAGTGAAATTGAAAACATTCTAAATAAGCTTCCATCTGAGGCAAAACAGTGGGCCGAAAGCTTGCCCTGGAATCAACGTCGATATGTCCTTTCGCTGTGTCATTTACTCTGTGCAGCGACTCCTGATACTCAAGCAGAATTTCTAGATGAATATACTGCCAACGGACTGATTGCCAGACTGGTTGAGAATCGAGAGATTCAGCAAAAAGTTAAAGACAATCTCCAAAAGTTTCACATCCAGATAAGATTAACAGAAACAGTCGTTAGAGGCTATATTCGACAGTTTTATATTCACTCAGTGCAGGATGCGCGTCGTAAGCCTGACTTATTTTTAGAATCTGCTTTACGAATTGTCGCCAGCACTGAAGAACGTAACAATATTTTTAACTACATTTTGGGATTTGAACTATTAAAAATGATCTTTAAAATGAGTTGGCTTCAGCATGAGAAACTCTATCGGCTACAAAGAAATCAAGAGGAGTTTCTCACAACTTATATTAAGCCAGTTCAACATGCTCATCGCATCAATCAAATTATCATTCCTAAAGATGAAAAGCTGTTTTTTGCTCGTCGAGACTACTTCGTGCAAAAGCCTACAATCTCAGATAGAAAGCTGGTTGAGCTAGCGATCGCCACCTTCACCACCGAAGTCACGACTAGTTTTGGCTTTTCGATTATCCGCCATCCCGGATCACTGGCTTTTAGCTACGAAGAGATTTTCGTGCGTGAACAAGACTTAATTTTTCCAAATTAATCAAAGTTGAAAACGGCATTATCTTCCGCTAATTTCTTTGCCGCCTCCCATCAAATAAAGTAACGCCATTCGCACAGCAACCCCGCTGGTTACCTGTTGTGAAATCAAACTAAACTGCGGATCATCCATCAAATCAGAGCTAATTTCTACCCCCCGATTGACCGGGCCGGGATGCAAAACTTTTACCTGCGATCGACACTGTTGAAGGCGATCGCGCGTCACGCCAAACTGTTGATGATATTCTCGCAAACTGGGCAACAAATGGCTGGTCATTCGCTCTTTTTGCAGCCGCAAAGTCATCACAAAATCAGCATCTTGAAGGGCGGGATCGAGTGTCCAGTGAATAAACAATTTGCGATCTAAAGAATTGTCATCTTTGACATAATCAGCAAACCATTTGGGCAACAACGTTGGCGGTGCTGCTAAATGCACTTCAGCCCCACTCGCGGTCAGACTCCAGATATTAGAACGAGCGACGCGAGAATGCAAAATGTCACCGACGATCGCGATCTTTTTGCCTTTTAGTAATGACAATCGTGGGTTTTCTGAGTCGAGCAAGGTGCAAATCGTAAACAGATCTAGCAGCGCTTGAGACGGGTGTTCGTGCTGTCCATCCCCGGCATTCAACACGCCCACTTTCACGCCTAGACGATCCATTTCGGCGGCGATCGCTTGCGGCACTCCCGCTTCTTTGTGGCGAATCACCATCATGTCGGTGCCCATCGCCAGATAGGTTTTTGCGGTGTCTAAAATCGTTTCTCCTTTGCTCAGAGAAGACGTGCCGGGGGCGAAATTGAGCGTATCGGCAGAGAGACGTTTGGCGGCGAGTTCAAAACTGCTGCGGGTGCGGGTCGAAGATTCAAAAAACAGGTTGGCGACGACTTGACCTTGCAGCGTGGGCACTTTTTTGGTGCGGCGAGACAGCACTTCTCGAAAGCTACTGGCCGTTTGCAGCACGATGTCGTATTCCGCAGGGGAAAAGTCTGCGAGAGAAAGTACATGATGACGAGTCCAAGACATGAAAATTGTGAGGAACGATACAGCAGAGATCAATCACTCAAATATTCATAACGCAAAACGACCCCTTGCGGGTAACTCGAAGCGACCCCTTGCGGGTAACTCAGAGAGATCGCCTTCTCATTATCCTATGCTCAAATTGTCTGGTGATCGGCACCGCAACCTTTAGCTTAACTGCATCAAGGACTAGCGCGAACAAACTTCAAATCTTGACGGTGAAAGTCAAATCGGGCATCCTCGATCGCCGTGATCACTCGACAATTCAACCAGCGCCCTTTTTTTCCTGGCAACCCATCCGCCACTAGACAGACTCGGTAGGGCTGATTTGCGTCCAGGTTTCTGGTGATCATGCCTGTCGCTCCGGCTTTAGTTAAATGAAGTCTATTTAAGAGAACTGGTTGTGAAAGCTTACAATCCGGCAAACCATTCGTAGCCTTGATCTTCCCAGTAGCCTTTGCGGGGAAATAGGCTGTTGGTTAATGTAATGCGGGTCACCCATTTACTTTGTTTGTAGCCGAGTTTGATCGGGGCAGCCAGTCGGAGCGGGGCCCCATAGTCGATCGCCAGTTTCTCCCCATTTTTCTGATACGCCATCAGCGTTTGTGGATGCAGACAGGAGGCTAAATCCCAACTTTCGTAGTAGCGATCGGCTGACTGAAAGTACACATATTTCACGCTTTCTTTAGGCTGTGCCAGGGTGATCAAATCGCGCAAACGCACGCCGCCCCACTGCACGATCGCCGCCCATCCCTCGACGCAGACATGACGAATCACCATCGAAGTCAACGGCAGTTTGTAAATATCATCAAGACTAAGCTGCATGGGTTGATTGACCTCGCCATCGATCGTTAATCGAAAGGTTTTTGGATCAATTTCGGGCGTAAATCCGAAGGTATTAATAATTAGCTTGTTTGGCTCAATTTTGCTAATCGGAAATTCTGGAACGGGCGTTTGCGGCTTGAGTAATAATTCTTCAACTCGTTGGTTAAGAGGTTCAGAAACAATCCCCACAAGGTCAGCCAGCGGACTCAACGCACAGCCACCGAGCAGCAAACCACCACTCGACAAACCCGCAGTTTTTAGAAATTGGCGACGGTTAACTTGCATTTAGTCCTCGATCTTTAATCTGCGCCAAAACATCGATTCAAGTAACGGAGAGCCACCGACTTTGAGGGCGAGCAGGGAATGCACGATCGCAAACACAATCACCGTCGGCACCGTCATAAAATGCACCACGCGCATCGATTGCCAATCGCCAAACATTTCCACAATCCAGGGAAACTGAGCAGGTTTGTACATACCCATACCGCTGAGAATTGAGAGGAGCAGAATGGGAACGATCGCGGTATAAACCACCCGATGCCAGGCGTATGCTTTGCGTTTGGGATTTTTGCCGATTTGCAGTGCTTTGAGATCGTTGAATCCGACAAAACGATGTTTCCAGCGACGGCTAATCAGAATGTAGAACCCATACCAGAGTAGGTTGAGAGAAAATAGCCACATGCCAAAAAAGTGCCAGTCTCGACCGCCAGCCAGCCAGCCTCCTAGCAAAAAGATCGGCGGAATCTCCAGCCCGGCTCGTCCTCCAAAAACGGGGTTGGCGTTGTAGATTTGCAGTCCGCTGGTCAACATAATCGACAAACTGACCACATTTGCCCAATGAAATACTTTGGCTAGAATCGCTTGTTTGGGCAACAGGGGCGGCTTTGAGCTTTGAGCGGAGTCAGCAGTCATGGTCAAACAATCCGGTATTCTCCCTCACTATTGTCATACAAATTACCAAAAAACGTGAGTTAAGCAGTCTCAGTTTGAGCTATCCGCTAGGAGTTTTTTCAGAAGTTCGATGAAGGTTTTCGCTGCGTTGTTTAGTGCTTTTGCCCCAAGCTGCCAATCATGGGGATTTTAAGGCAAGTGTTCTGGCTTAGGATCGTGAATTGAATAAGATCGATGATTGCCTGGTTGCTTCGCCCCCTAAATCCCCCAGTCTGGGGGACTTTGAGAAAGCAGACATTCTAGAATTTAAGGCAGTTTCGCGGTTCAAAGTCCGCCAAATTTGGGGGATTGAGGGGGCAGAAGCCGAATTAAACGACGCGAAGCCGCGAGAATTACAGGTTGTTTAATTCACGATCTTTAAGGTTTCGTACTGAGGGATTTAGGAGTCATTTTTGAGTGAATCACTACAGAGAAGCATTTCTCGAATTCACGTTGAGCTATGTCAAACCAGGCAGGTAAGGCAAATCGGTGGTTCCTACTGGATATCCAAGTTGGGTGAGCAGGGTTGTCAATTGACCGCGATGGTGAGTTTGATGGTTAAAAAAGTGGGTGACTAATAGCCAAGCGGGACGAGTGTAAGAATTAACGGGCTGAGTGACACTAGTGTAGGTAAAAGGCTCGTTGAGCCATGAATCTGAAAGTTGAGCCGCCCAGGTGAGAATCTGGCGATCGCTCCTCTCACGTTCTTGGCGAAGTTCCTCAAAATCAGCGTACAAATCTTGATCGAGTCTGGCAACAAAGGGAGTTTGGGTAAAGCGTCCCAGCCAGATGCGATCGCCCACCAAAATATGATTTAGCGTACCGTGAATGGACTTGAAGAATGCACCCAGATCTTCTTTGCGCTTGGCATCGGGAATGTTGGCACAGATTTCATACAGGTTTTGATTCATCCAATGGTTGTAGGCGGCCAGGGTGGTGTAATTGTTCATATTGGCTCACTGCGAACTACCTTTGATCTTCTGCCAAAATGCACCGTTGTCAAGACGATCGCTAATACCAAAAACATTTCGCCAGAAAGCCGTTCAGAAAAGAGAATTGCAGCGGCAAAAATTGTCACAAATGGTTGAAGTAACTGAAGTTGACCAATTTTAGCAATACCGCCCATTTCTAACCCTCTGTACCAGGCAAAGAATGCTAGAAACATACTAATGAGACTGACATAAAGAAAGCCAATCCACGCAGATAAGACATTGTGATCGCTGGAAATCGTCACGGTCGAGCAAAAGAGAGGAATCGCGATCGGTAATGAGAAGACCAACGCATAGCAGATCACACGCCAACTGCTGATTTCTTTCGCTAATCTGGCTCCTTCTGCATACCCAAAGGCTGCACTGATGACTGCGAACAATAAAGCAATATCTGCCTTGTGTAAAACGCCGCCACTGAGGTCAATGGAATAAAGCACGATCGCTGAACTGCCAATCAATCCTGAAATCCAATATCCCAAAGATGGTTTTTCTTTAGCAAGAATGACGGCAAACAAGGCGGTGAATAAAGGAATCAGACCAACGACGATCGCACCCTGAGAAGCCGGAACAGATTCCATTGCATAAGCGCTAAACAATGGGAAGCCAAACACAATTCCCAATGCTACTGTGATCAGTCGTCGAGCTTGTCGAGGCGTTGGTTTTCTGCTTTTGGTGATTACGAGTAGTAATAGACTGAGTATGCCAGGAATAATCGCTCGACCTACACCAACAGCAACGACTCCAAACAAAGGAATAGCCGCTTTTGTCGCAGGTAACGTCAAACCAAATCCACAAACGCCTAAAAGCCCAAACAGGTATGCCTTAAATTCGTCTTTCATTCAAAAATGCTGAATGTGAGCTTTGACGATCGCATCTGACGTAAATTCAATCATTGGATGCAAGTCAAAAATTTTGTCTTAAAGTTCCCCAGAATTGGCAGCTTGGGGATCAGAAGTCTTGAACAACGCAGCGAAAAAACTTGCTCAAACTGACCTCATTTGAATTCTCCAGCAGCTTCAACTACCAATTGTGATGTTGATCCAGCCAAGCCCGAACTTCTGCTTCAGAATTAAGGGTGCTAGAGGTTTGATTGGTTGGATTGTAGATTTGATAGTAAGTGTTGCCGCAGCGATCGCGCTTCTCTGTAATTCTCGGTTCTAAACTTGTTGTCATTGCATTCATTAATCCATGCAAAACTTGACGGAAACGCATTGCTGATTCTCCTGTGTTACGATTTCAAACATTCAATTTTTGAGTTACTCTACGATTCATTTTCTCTGATCTTTCTTGAGCAAAACAGAGGCAGTTAAGCTAAATTGTGATGGGTACAGTTCTAGCTGGGACAACTGTAATGGTTGAGATCGCCCCAAACTGTATTGGTTCCCCTCAAAAGAACAGCTATGAAAGTCGAACTAATCGAAAAATCTCAGGACAAAAACCTCTACCAACAAGTCGCCGATCGACTTCGCAAACTGATTCTTGAAGGAACGCTACAGCCGGGCGATCGTCTACCTTCTGTTCGCAAACTGCATCAACAACTCTCCGTTAGCATCTCTACAGTTCTCGAAGCTTACCGATTGTTAGAAGACCAGGGATGGATTGGAGTGCGCCCCCAGTCGGGATATTTTGTCAAATTGCGCTTGATCACACCCGCCGAACCCAATCAGTCTGAATTGCCCAAACCCAACTTGCCTGTCGAAGTTTCTCTCGCTTACCGACTCGGCGTGACCAAACTTGACCCTACACAAATCAACTTAGGGGCAGCCGTTCCTAGCGTGGAATTGTTGCCGATCGCTACCCTCAATCGCCTCATGAGTCAGGTAATTCGCGCCCATGCCGACGCAGTTCATTCTTATTCGCAACCCAAAGGCTGTGAGAGTCTGCGTCACGAAGTTGCCAGGCGATTGATGGATGCTGGGTGTTCGGTTAATCCCGATGCAATGGCGATTACCAATGGGACAGCAGAAGCGGTTTATTTGTCCCTTCGAGCCGTGACTCAGCCAGGGGATGTAGTCGCGATCGAGTCCCCTTGCTATTACGGTCTGCTCGAAGCTCTGGGTGCCCTTCATCTCAAAGCTTTAGAATTACCCACTCATCCCAAAGAAGGCATTTCTCTAGAGCATTTGGCAGCCGTTTTAGAAAAGCGTCAGATTGCGGCCTGTGCTCTGGTGACAAACTTTAGCAATCCTCTGGGAAGTTGTATGAGTGATCTCAAAAAGAAACAACTGATCACTTTGTTGGATGAATACGATGTGCCGCTGATCGAAGATGATATCTATGGAGATTTGTATTTTGAAGGCACTCGGCCCAAAGCGGTCAAAGCCTTTGATACTCAGGGACGTGTTTTATATTGCGCCTCTGTTAGCAAAACCCTTTCCCCTGGATTGCGCGTCGGTTGGGTTGTGCCAGGACGTTATCAAATGCAAATCGAACAACTCAAAATGACCATGAATTGGACAACTGCGATCGCCCCCCAA
The DNA here is from genome assembly GCF_052939475.1 of Phormidesmis sp. 146-20. Taxonomy (NCBI): domain Bacteria; kingdom Bacillati; phylum Cyanobacteriota; class Cyanophyceae; order Leptolyngbyales; family Leptolyngbyaceae; genus Phormidesmis; species Phormidesmis sp. 146-20. The sequence continues at coordinate 34,843 of NZ_JBJPHT010000013.1, read as the reverse complement.
CTCACGGTGGCCGCCTTTCTCGCTAGTGGAGGATACGATCGCCATTTGCGTCATCTGCGGCGCGCTTATCAGCAACAAGTCGATCGCATGACTCAAGCAATCTGCGAATATTTTCCACCCGAAACAAAGGTGACGCGCCCCAACGGTGGCTATGTGGTGTGGTTAGAATTGAGCAGTCATTTTGATGCCATGATTCTATATGAACAAGCTCTCGAACAACACATCAGTATTGCTCCCGGTGTCATGTTCTCGCCCTTTGGCAACTATCAAAACTGTCTGCGCCTCAATTGTGGAATTCCCTGGAGTCAGGAAGTCGATCGGGCAATGCAAACCCTGGGAGCGCTAATCAAACAACAGTTGTCCAGATAAAGTTTTTCGCTTGACCTTGAATTGTCCCTACCTGGGCATTCTGAAAATAGGCGAATTTGATGGAAGTGACTCGCTGCGGTTGTTAATTCAGGCAGATCTCTAGATCCCCCACGAGTAGAGGACTTTGAAGCAGCATTCTTCTCTCAAAGTCCCCCAAAATTGGCAGCTTGGGGAGCAGAAGTGCCGAACAACGCAGCGAAACCCCTTCATCGAATTTACGTTAAAAATCAAGACGATCGCATTCACGATGACCAACCAACCTCAACACGATGATGTCGTCCTGGGCGGGTCTCAAGTCCCGACGGGAGGGCTGATTTTAGGCGGATTTGAGGGACTGAGACGACGCTTAAAAAGTCCGATCGCCACCCACCGATCTGCCGCGCTGATCGAATCTCTTCAGTCTGGAGAGCGAGGATTAAACTTGGTGATTCGGGCGCTCAACGATCGCTCAGAAGAGGTTCGGCAAAGTGCTTATTTGTTGCTCAAAGACCGATCAGAACCGAGAGTTCTCAAAGCAATTCAACAGTATTACGTCAGCTTGAACTATGAATATCTGCGAAGTCTTTTGGCAGCAAAACGGTGGCAAGAAGCCGATCAAGAAACAAAAGTCGCTATGTTCAAAGCCTGCGGATTGCGGTTGACCGATCTCTCCGAGATACCCGCAAGGGGTCGCTTGACTTCAGAACGCATTGCGATCGACTTCCCCTGTCAAGATTTACAGATTCTCGATCAGCTTTGGATGGACTACAGCGGCGATCGATTTGGCTTTAGTGTGCAGTCTGCTTTTTGGCAAAAAATAGATGCAACCTTTTGGGATAAATCAGAAGTTTGGAGGCGGTTTGGCGATCGAGTCGGCTGGCGGGTCAATCGTTTGATCGATCACCATTGGAAACGCTACGACCAACTGACATTTAACCTGAAAGCACCGACAGGTCACTTGCCCTACTTAGGCGACGAATTTGGCATTTTTACAATAGAAGCGATCGCAACTCGAATACGTTCTTGCACCCTAGGAAACTAATTAGAATTCAAAATAAAACTGAATTTCTGAATGGAGAATGATCAACTATAAACGGTTAATTAATCACTCTCCTAACAGCTAAATGTTTACCGCTAATTTAACAACGTTGCAACGGTGCGATTGCGACTGTGACCATTTTGAGCAAAGCGATCGACCAAAAGTTGACGATACACTGCCTCATACCCATCCACCATTTGTACAACATCAAAATGATTGGCAATGTGATCACGACAAGCCTGACGATCGATAGTATGCACCTGATCAAGCGCATCAATACATTCGTCAACGCTGTGACACAAAAATCCTGTCTTACCGTGGACGATGATTTCGGACGTAGATCCTAGCTCCATCGCGATCACAGGCGTTCCGGCGGCCATCGACTCCACCATCACCAAACCAAACGGTTCTCGCCAGGTAATCGGAAACAGAGTCGCCACCGCATTCCCCATCAGCGTATTTTTTTGAACGTGATTGGCTTCCCCTAAATACTCAATCTGCTTGCCGTCAATGTAGGGTTTGATCAGTTCCTCATAATACTCAACGTCTACGCGATCGACCTTGCCCGCAATCTTTAAATGCCAGCCTGTGCGTTTTGCGATCTCGATCGCCGTGTGAGTTCCCTTTTCTGGTGAAATACGCCCTAAAAAAGCCAGATACGGGTCTTGATCTGGCTGCGCATAGAATTTATGACTATTTGTATTAATACCGTTATAGACCGTCGCGACGTAATTTAAGCCTAATCTCGGTTCTCTTTGAGTGTTTGAGATACTGACATAAGGTTGGTTACGAGCATGTTTAAAGAGCTTTTCGTTATCCATTGTAAAAGCCCCGTGGAGGGTATGCACCGTGGGCGTTTTGACGAGAGGGGCACAGGGCAAAGCAGCACAACCGATGTGAGAATGAATGATGTCAAACTCTTGCGATCGCTGATACACCTCGCTCAATTGCAACATTTCATAAATCGCATGTTCTTTGACATTGCCATCTAACCGTAGCGCACGGGGATGAACCGCCTCGATCTCAGCCAAACTGTGAGAATCACCACTGGCAAACAATGTCACCTCATGACCTCGACGCACTAACTCATCCGTGATCAAGCTGACAACTAACTCAGCCCCCCCATAAGCAGGAGGAGGAACACTTTCCCAAAGGGGCGCAATCTGAGCGATTCGCATATACAAGTCTCCAGATTTACAAAAAAAATATTATCTGGTTATGACTTTACAAAACACTTAGAGATTTTTCATCCAACCGTGGGAGGATTACTGAGTGATACTTTTGTCAACGAGTTAGAGAACGCCTAACGATCGAGCCAAACAATACCCTGGCTAGATGCCAATGTCGCTGCCAACTATACTCAGAGCAATGGATGTGAGCGAAAACAAACTAACCCCCCTGGAGCATGAGAGCGGCACTCCCGATCGTCGATCCTACAAACAATCTCAAGTCCAATAATTAGTCGGGTCATTCGATCGCCTCAGCGAGGGTTAGTTCGATGAATTTTTTTGCTGCAATCACATAAACGGTGGCATCAGCGAAGAAAGAAGTGGTGCCCGATTTCGCTTGAGACCGATAGATGTAAGGCAACTGGGTGTCGGTCGGGGTGCCATAGCACGGAATCAGATGCAGGTCGATTGCCAATCACTGCTAAGGGACTTGCGTAGAAATAACCTCCCAATGCTTCTCTAGCTCTTCGACTCGTTGCTCTAACCCCGTGATGCGTTGCAGTAATCCTTCCACTAAGGCAATCACCGCATCTTCTGCCTGAGCATACACGGCACAGATTTCTGCTCGACTGATTTCTCGCTTCGGAGGGGTCTCGCTCAATGTCTTTGCCTCTTGCACCTGCCCGCTTCCCAGAAGCGTAGTGTCTCTCTTGCCCGCCCTCAATTCGTTACTAAGATTTAAGCGTGAGTAGTTACTTTCTGTTCATTGCTCTGGATCTCTGTAATCTTCTGCTGCGCCTGATTTACAAGAGATTGGAATTTGTCTGCAAAGCCGACCATGACGATAACCTTGCTGTCTTTTGAGCAAGCCATAACTCAGAAAGGGTAGAATCATTGTTCTCACGCTGGGTTATGAGCTAACGTCTTCAAGCTTTGACCTCCCAACCTAGAATCCTGAACTACTGTCTATACCTAGATTTAAGCAGCCAACGTTCGTGTTCAGCGGCAGCTAACATCCTTCGCATCCCACCCATAACCTCTGTTCCGTCTGCTGCAACACTATTGTTAGACTGCGATCGCTATTGCACGATTGAAAACCTAACTATGCCTGCTGCATCTCTCTCCAAGACTGCGAAAGCACTTTCCCTGACGACTTTGCAAAGACAAACGTTAACAACAAACCTACAGCTAAATCTGGAAGTACAGAGTGCGTCAGAAAAACTAACCCTGCTGCCACAAGAACGGACGTATTCGCAATGATGTCATTTCGTGAACACAACCACACAGAAGACATATTTAAGTTATCCTCCCGGTGTCTAGTCAACAGCAGCAGACAGAATAAATTGGCAAGTAACGCTAAAACTCCAACCGTACTCATGATAGTTGCTTCCGGGATTGTGCCCGCAAATAGTTGATAGCTTGCTCTTGCGAAAACTGCAATTGCAAACAAAAACATGATGATTCCTTTGAGAAATGCTGACCCAGCCTGAGCTTTACTGCCCTTGTTAATGACATATAAACTGCTGGCATAGACCAACGCATCACCTAACATATCGAGTGAATCTCCGGTTAAGGATAGCGAATCTGCTCGAACTCCTGCCCCAAACTCAATGACGAACATTCCCAGATTAATGAACAGCACCGCCCAAAGCACCTTGGCTTGCTGTTTTTTCAGTTTTGATAGCTCACTACTCTTATTTTGGCAACAATTGTCGCTCATAGCCCACTTTTTACTCAAACATTCAAACTAATGTTAGAACGTTACTGCAAAAAAGTCTACATTCAAACCAACACTGGAATGTTTCACTCGGCAAGTTGCTTTAAAGCGTGGCAAAGAATCTCAGCTACACGCTGGTCTTTCAAGGAGTAGTAAGCGAGTTTGCCATCGTTTCTGTACTTCAAGATTTTGAGGTCGCGCAGTTTTCGCAGGTGATGAGAGGCAGACGCGATCTTGCCTTCAAGCAGGGAAGCCACATCACAGACACAAAGCTCTTGACCGTCGCTGAGAGCATGGAGAATCTTCAAGCGTGACTTATCTGCCAAAGCACCGAAAAGAACTTGAGCATTTTCCAGAAGATCGTCTTCTGGCAGTGCGTCACTCACCTGAGTAACTAACTCCGCGTTAAAACATCGAACTTGGCAAATGTCGCTTGGCTTGGCTTTAGTCACAAATCTTGACGGGCACGAGTTTTACAACTTAATTCTAGTTAATTACAGTAACTTACGGAGGCGTTCATAATTGTGACCGTCAGCTTTGCTGGGGGGTCTTGAAAGTCCGGAATCAGACCCCAAATACTTTCGATAGCCTGGCTTCCTTATTCTCCTTGCACTAACTCAGGGAGAAATTAACATAGCAGTCAGGAATGTTTTTCCTTGGCTCGATCGCGCTCACTGTTGAGTTGCACTTCTCAATGGGCAGACACTATCGAGTCCGGGCGACTTTGGATTTGCAGGAGCGGTTTCTAATGGTGTCGTCTGGCATTCTGCCGGACATTGGCGACAGTATTGACGACTTTGTGCCTAGTTGAGCGCGATCGTCTCCAATCAACTCGCCCTGCTCAAGTGGGATGGCAGCAGTGACTTGATCACCGAGTACCAGGTGATTCGCATCTTGCCCAACTATCATCTTCAGCGACCCCTTGCGGGTAACTTGAAGAGATCGTTCACTCGATTTGACTGGGTGATGGATGACCCTGCTCTGATTCAGGTGAAGGAACTGAACAACAATGTCATTCAACTGTAGGATAGGCGTTGCTGAATCACAGAATGAATTGCCCTCAATCTGGAGGGGAACCAAACGTTCAAAGTCCCCCAATTTTGGGGGATTTAGGGGGCGAAAAGATGGACACTTCTTACAGATTTATCCCTTCAATCAGCAACGCCAGGATACGACGATAGAAAAGATTGAGATCTGGCATCCGTCCCAACCCCCACCCCGCCATTTATGACAGGCTTATTTTGGAAGTTTGTTGAAAGAGGCTACACTCCTGACTCAGTTGAGCTTCTAACCCATTTCAATGGATTTTGCACCGTTAGCCTCGGATTGATTCGAGGGCGGGTTACTCGGAAAGTTGCAAGATTTCAGTTCACAATTACCGCTTTTGCGATCGCAAATACAACTCACGTATTCATCAATACTGCTTTTGCGATCGCAGTTTCTAAACTCACGAAGACAAATACTGCTTTTGCGATCGCAGTTTCTAAACTCACAAAGACAAATACTGCTTTTGCGATCGCAAATACAACTTTGATGAAGACAAATACTGCTTTTGCAATGACTAATCACTAACCACTCATAACAAAACATGAATTCGATGATCATCCTTCGCTACGGTTGCCCATCCGGGCAGCCCCCTAAATCCCCCACAAGTGAGGGACTTTGAACGAGAAATATTGTCTCAAAGTCCCCCAAAATTGGGGGTTGGAGGGCAGAAGTGCTGAACAACGAAACGAGAAAACTCCATCGAATTCACGTTAACAAAATGAGCAATGATTGCAATCCACAGAATTAGCCGCAGAGTTAACCCCACAAAAAACAGCCCTGAAACCAGCTTCACAAGAAACGGTTTGGGGCTGCTTAATTTAGATTTGCAGATTTAGAAACCGAAAGACATTAAATGCTGCTCGTCAACGTCGTGTGTTCTCCTTTGATCAGTTGCCCATCCACATCCAGATTGACCGGAATCGGTTCGACATTCCAGATTTCTTTGCAGTACTGGCTGATCGTGTTGTCAGACGAAAATTTGCCCATCCGCGCCACATTTAGAATCGATTTGCGAGTCCAACTGGTCTGGTCTGTGTAAGCCTCGCTCACCTGATCCTGACAGTCGAGATAAAACTGGAAGTCTGCCAGCAGCATGTACTCGTCTTTGAACAGCAAGGAATCAACGATCGACTTAAACAAATCTGGCTCCTTGGGCACAAAGAACCCGGACGCAATCTGATCGATCACCTGCTTAAGTTCGGGGTTGTCGTGATAGTAGTGCATCGGGTTATAGCCCTGCGACTTCATCACCATCACTTCTTGCGCCGTCAGCCCAAACAAGAAGAAATTCTCTGCGCCCACTTCTTCGCGGATTTCAACGTTGGCTCCGTCAAGGGTACCGATCGTCAGGGCCCCGTTGAGTGAAAATTTCATGTTGCCTGTGCCAGAGGCTTCTTTGCCAGCGGTCGAGATCTGCTCAGATAAGTCAGCCGCAGGATAAGTAATCTGCCCCAGTGAGACGGAGAAATTCGCCAAAAACACGACCTTGATCAAGCCTTGAGCATCCGGATCATGATTCACGACGCTGGCGACTGAGTTGATCAATTTGATCACCAACTTCGCCATAAAGTAGCCTGGAGCCGCCTTTCCACCAAAGATGAAGGTGCGAGGCGTAATGTTCAGAGATTTTAGCGTTCCATTCGCAGCGGCACGTTTGATCCGGTTGTACAGCGTGATCACATGCATGATATTGAGCAGTTGACGCTTGTATTCGTGAATCCGTTTCACTTGAATATCAAACATCGAATCTACATCAATCTCAAGATCATTGTTTGCTTGGATGTAGTCCGCCAGCGTGCGCTTGTTGTCTTGCTTGATCTTACGCCATGCCGCTTGGAATTCGGGATCATCTGCAAAGGCTTCTAGCTTTCTTAGATCGTCCAGATTTTTGAGCCACTGATCCCCAATTTTGCTTGTAATTAGTTGCGACAGTACAGGGTTACTCATCAGCACCCACCGCCGCGGCGTTACGCCATTGGTTTTATTCTGGAACTTTTCTGGATACATCTCAAAAAAGTCATGCATCACATCGCGCTTGAGCAATTCGGTATGCAGGGCGGCGACTCCATTGGTCGTGTGACTGCCCACAAAAGCCAAATGCGCCATGCGAATGTGCTTTTCGGGGCCTTCTTGTACCAGTGACATCCGCTCAAGTCTGGCTTTGTCATTGGGGAACTTTTGACGAATCTCATCTAAAAAGCGGTAGTTGATTTCGTAAATGATCTCCAAGTGTCGAGGCAGCAACCGCCCAAACAGACCGACCGCCCAGCGTTCCAGCGCTTCAATCAGTAGCGTGTGATTGGTGTAGGCAAAGGTTTTGCGCGTAATCTCCCACGCTTGTTCCCATTCGAGGAAATGCTCATCAATTAGCAAGCGCATCAATTCTGCAACGCCGATCGACGGGTGCGTATCATTTAACTGAATCGCTACTTTGTCGGGGAAGGCATCAAAGTTGTCATACGATCGCAAATACTGGCGAATAATATCTTGCAACGAACAAGACACAAAGAAATACTGCTGTTCTAAGCGGAGTTCCTTACCCTGGGGCGTGTTGTCGTTGGGATACAGAACCTTGGAGATATTTTCAGAATAGGTTTTGTCGGCAACCGCTTGCGTATACTCTCCAGCATCAAACACCTGGAAGTTAAAGTCTTCACTGGACTTAGCACTCCACAGACGCAGCGGATTCACCGTATTGTTCTTAAATCCGGGGATCGGCGTGTCATAGGGCGTTCCATAAACTGTATTGCGAGGCATCCACCGGACTCGATAGTGACCATTCGCATCCGTGTAGGCTTCGGTGTGGCCGCCAAACTTAACTTCTACCATGTAGTCAGGGCGAGCAATCTCCCAGGGATTGCCAAATCTCAGCCAGTTATCGGGGCGTTCGTGCTGCCAGCCGCCTGCGATCATTTGGTCAAAAATGCCATATTCGTAGCGAATCCCGTAGCCCATTGCTGGAATTTGCAGCGTCGCCAACGAGTCCAAAAAGCAAGCGGCGAGTCGTCCAAGACCACCATTGCCCAGACCGGGTTCTTCTTCGCGCTCTAGCAAATCTTCGAGGTTTAGCCCCATCTCTTTGGTGACGGCTTGCATCTGGTCATAGATGCCCAAATTGGTCAGATTATTTATTGAGAGCCGACCAATCAGAAACTCTGCCGAAAGATAGTAAACGGTCTTGGTCTCCTTCTCTGCGTATGCCTTGGCGGTTTTAATCCGCCGATCGATGAGTCGATCGCGCACCGTGTATGCCAATGCCATGTAGTAGTCATACAGAGTGGCGAACCGCTCGTCTTTACCTTGAATGTAGTAAAGGTTATCGGTGAAGGCGCGCTTGATATTTTCCAGCGACATTCCGGTACGATCGTTCTTAACAGACATAGGCTTGTTGCTTGATCTCTTATTGATTGGCTTAGTAAACCCAACTTACGAACCCTACAGCCGTCGATCGTCTGAATTAAGTGCCCGAAAATACAGCGAGGGTAATTTACTAGAAAAATTAAGATTTGCTGGTTCGTAGTGGGTGAGTCGTGATGTGCGTTAGCCTACCACTTTCTGACAAGGTTTATACGGTTTAGCGAGTTTGGGTCACTCTCCAGAGTGCGGCGTTTTCATTTTAGAACAAGTTCAAGTGAGGAGGGAGGAGGGAGGAGGGAGGAGGGAGATGACAAGTGAAGCAGTAAAAATCTTTAACGCTCAATTCCGAACCGTCCTCATCCCTCATCGCGAAGCGGATTACTCCCAAAGGGGGAACAGATCATCAGAGTTCTCCCTCATCCCTGCTTGAGAACATTGCTGAGAATCTCGATCAATCGATCGACGTGTGATTTCTCGATAATCAATGGAGGCGACAGGGCTAGAATATCGGCGGTGTTGCGAACGAGTAGTCCTTGCTCAAAACAACTGACCATCGCGTTATAAGCCCGAACTCCAGGTTGGTTAGGAGTGGGTGCAAGTTCGATGCCAGCAATCAGCCCGATATTGCGGATGTCAATTACGTTTGGCAACCCTTTGAGAGAATGCACCGCGTCTTCCCAATAGCTGGCCAAATTTTTGACGCGATCGAACAGTCCTTCTTCTTCGTAAATATCCAATGTGGCTTGCGCGGCGGCACAGGCGAGCGGATGGCCGGAATAGGTGTACCCGTGGAAGAGTTCGATCGCATTCTCTGGCCCATTCATAAAAGCGTCGTAAATGCCATCTCGCGCAAATACTGCTCCCATTGGAACCGTGGCATTTGTAATTCCCTTAGCGACAGTAATTAAGTCAGGAATCACGCCAAAATAGTCGGTCGCAAATCCGGTGCCCAGACGACCAAACCCCGTGATTACTTCGTCAAAAATTAGGAGAATGCCGTACTTATCACAAATGGCTCTGAGCTTCTGCAAATAGCCTTGAGGCGGAATCAGAACGCCTGTTGATCCGGCAACAGGTTCGACAATCACAGCGGCAATATTAGAAGCATCATGCAGGGTGACAATGCGCTCTAACTCGTCGGCAAGATGGGCACCCCACAGCGGCTCACCTCGACTAAAAGCGTTTTGTTCTAAATTGTGCGTATGCGGTAAATGATCGACACCGGGAAGCAGACTGCCAAAAAACTTACGATTGGGCGCAATGCCGCCGACTGAGATGCCGCCAAAGCCAACGCCGTGATATCCGCGTTCTCGACCAATCAAGCGCGTCCGAGTGCCTTCTCCCCGAACTCGATGGTAAGCCAACGCAATTTTGAGGGCCGTATCGACAGCTTCTGATCCAGAGTTTGTAAAAAACACATGATTCAAATCACCGGGCAGCATTTTTGCCAAGCGATCGGCTAACGCAAACGGAGCCGGATGGCCCATCTGAAAGGTTGGCGCAAAATCCAAAGTAGAGACTTGCTGATGAATCGCTTCGACAATTTTTTCGCGACAGTGCCCTGCATTCACACACCACAGTCCTGCCGTTCCGTCTAACACCTCGCGATCGTCGATCGTCGTGTAGTACATTCCTTTTGCAGCAGCCATCAAGCGAGGCTTGGCTTTAAATTGGCGATTGGCCGTAAAGGGCATCCAGAACGCATCGAGACTGTCAGGAAGGTCGATCGTGGTCATCAGAAAGTTCCTCTATCAATAAACTAACTATTAACAAACTAAGCAGATGGACTAAACGTAGTTTTTGGCTATCTTCTGAAGTAAATTTCAACCGCTCAATACAGGGTCATAGAGTCTACATATAACAAAAAACCCTGACGATGGTTGCAGGGTTATCAAATATTGATTTGTGAATCGTTCAGGAAAGCTTGATAGAGGCATGACAATCCACGCCTCTAGGATAGGAACAGAACTTAGGAAAACGGTCAGCCTCAACGAAAGGTCAACCGCCCTCTGATCAACCTGCTGCTTTTTTGCGGCCTCTGGTCGAAGGCGTTTTAGTCGTCGTCGCTTTGGGAGCCGCTTTTGTTTTGGTGGCAGCGGGTTTTGCTTTGGTGGTCGCTGTCTTGACGGGCGATTTGGTCGCAGCAGCAGCCTTGGTAGAAGCCCCTCTCGTGCGTTTTGCAGGAGCCTCAGCCGGGGCTGGTTCTTTTTCGGGGGCAGATGCGCCGTTTTGTAGATTTAGCGTTTCGGGCGACACACTTAAGTTTTGGCTTTTGCGTCTTCTGCGTGTTTTCAGCTTGGTTCCATCTTTATCTTTGCGGGCAGAAGAAAGATAATACTTTAGCGTTGACGGACTGATTTCGACTCCCTTCTCCGTTAGCATCTTTGAAACTTCTGCGTAGCTATACCCCCGATCGAGTGCTGCCGAGATCTGATCTTTGAGCAAATCGATTGCTTCGCGCAGTGACCAAATTTCTTTCGGCTTTTCCGGCAAGTCTTCTAATATCGAAGCGGCTTGATCGATCGAACCCTTCGAGACTAGCGTTGACGTGGGTGATCTCCTTTTGGTTGTGACCATTGCTCTGTTCCTATTGTTTAAATGACGTTGACTACTTAACTCTGGTATTCCCTGACAACAGGTTTTTTAACCCTAAAACTTGACCTGGGGTATTGGCTGGTTGAGATTATTAGTTTAACTTTTAGTCTCTTGAGCCGTTGATGAACCTATCATCATCATGACCATCGTCGTCAATTATAGAGACATTTTAGAATTTAGAATCAATTCTAAAAAAATTTATTTTCCCGTTGGCCAGATCCATTCCCAAGTTCTCACCTTAGAGGTCTTTCTAGCTTGTCAAATCTGATCGCACAAGGAGACCTAAACGCTACCCAACTGAGTCAGACTTTGTTGACCAACTCGTTTGCGGATGATTAACCCAAGCGTTGAGCGATCGTATAGAACAACGGTGCTAAGACGAGGGCAGGAAGAAATGCAGCAATGCTTAAGGTTGTGACTTCTAGCAGATTTAAACCTAATCCCAAAATCATCAGTCCGCCGACTCCGGAGGTGAGTAAAACTTGGGGCGCATTGACGGGATCGGGCAGCACTTGAGACAACAATCCGGCAAACAGAGACAGTCCGCCTTGATAAATCAGCAGTGCGATCGCGCTAAACCCCACCCCGATTCCATAGCTGCTGCTGAATGCGATCGACGCTAACCCATCCATTGCCGACTTGATTGATAGGAGCGTGTTGTCTCCTGACAAACCATTTTTGAGGCTGCCCAAAATGGCCAGCGGCCCGATGCAAAATAACAAGCTGGCAGCGACAAATCCTTCTGTAAAACTGCCGCCTCCTTTAAAGAGATCTCTCAGCAGGTTCCCCAGTTTTTGCAGCTGGGCTTCAATCCGTCCCCATTCACCCAAAAGACCGCCTAGTACGATCGCCAACAAGCCCAAAATTACTCCGTCAACTCGCCCTACTTGAACTTTGAGCAGGCTGTTGGCCATGGTGATGCCTAGAAACACGGTCAGCAGTCCTAATCCCTGGGTAATGATGCGCTGCATTCGAGTGGGCAGGCTGCCTCTGGCGAAGAGTCCGATCGTCGTTCCTAAAATCACAGTGACGACATTGATCCAGGTGCCACTCGTTTTATCCCAAAGGGTGAGCGTGAGTAGAGACGATAGAGAAGAAGCTATCAAAATTAAATTCCATTTGTGACAAAGCTTGATTTTAAGGGATGGAGGAAGTTAGTAGGAAATCGGTTGTAGCCAAAGCTTGTCTAATCCTGGAGCTTTAGAAGCTGTTTGTTGTTTAAATCAAACAAATCGAGTTTGATGAAGGTTTTTCGCTTCGTTATTGAGCGCTTCTGCCCTCCAAGCTGCCAATTCTGGGAGACTTTAAGAGAGGAATTCTAGTTCAAGGACTCGTACAGAGCGGGGAATTTGAGGAATAAGTCGAATCAATGGACAAGGTGAGTGTTTTGATTGAATTTACGTTTTATTAAACAGCGATCGAGAGGTAAGTCCGGAGCATTTTGCAGGCGATCGAATTTAGAAGCGGTCTATGTCTAAAGAAAATGAATACTCTATCTAACAGCGTATTTTTGCCGGAACTCACGCTACTCATATTGAAGTATTAGTATTCTATCTAAAGGCAGAAACTGAAGAGTGCACAAAAAGTTAGTATCAGTCTGAGTCTTTAAAGAGACTGCTAATTCAGTATTTATACGAATGCAGTAGTCGTTTTTGGAAAGACAGTAGATGAATTTTAATATGTTTATCTACAGGCAGACCTCTGCTTATTTACTTTGTTCTGCTTGATTTCTAGAACAATTTTTCACTGTCCCATTCAGCATTACGTCATGACAAACGTTAGCAATCTGGCACTGATAGAGGAGTTCTTTTTGTTGATGCAACGCCCCGGTGACGCTGAATCTGAGCCTACTTTGATCACAGCAACGATCGACCTTTCTGAGTTCGATTTTACAGAGGCAGAGTTGCAAAAGCTGAGAAGACTAACCCGCAAGTTGGAGCTGTCGCTTTTGACTGAGTTTTGTAAGTACTTTGAAGCGGCTTCGGTAGTGGTAGAGGTTCGGTCTGATTAGATATTTGTCTTATTGACTAAGGTAGATTATCGAATTTGAGTAGGTCGAATAAACTGTCTCTTGAGGACGATAAAGGCGATCGACAATTTCAACTCTTGGCAGAGGAATTAGGGTGCATTTCTTTTTAGATTGAGTCAATCCAAGATTCGGCTTTATCTCAATCGCTACATTGAATGAGAGAAGCTAATCCTTCAATCCAGTTAAGGAGTCGGTTATGAGGTCTCTCAATATGATTGCTTCTCCCAAATTCAACCCCGATCAAGTTGTGCAGTTTGTGGGCGGTGAGGGCAAAGTCAGAAGTCATTATCCAGATTCGGGTAGCTGGTCATATAAGATCGAGATGGCAATGGGGCCAGAACCCGATATGGGCAGAATTGGCTATGAGACGACGATTTTGCTGCTTGAGACAGATTTGCGTCCCGTAGAGTGATGCTCATGTTCATCAACCTCTATCAAGCTCCATAAGGTTATTAGTGATCGACCAATTGAATCATTAAACCAGGTTAGCGATCGTTCACCGTTGACTAGGAGATTTCTATTAAATTTAAATATTTTTTAGACCTGGGAGTTTTTGATCCACATGGGCTGAGAAGATTTAGCTCTTTATATTAGAGGGAGTGGATCACGTTGGGCAAACTGACGAGGGCTGCGGAAGCCTCGATCGGCGTTATCCTAAATAAGTTCTTCTACAATGGGTGAGAAGCTTTTCTTTCTGATTACCCCTGGAGTCATGATGACAGACGCAAAGAATGTATTAGGCGGAACGTTGGAGAGTTGTTCGATCGACCCAATGACCGGATTTTTTCGCAACGGCTGCTGTGAGACGGGGCCTCAAGATGTGGGAACTCATGTCGTTTGCGCTCAAGTGACGGATGACTTTTTGAGCTATACAAAATCGCAGGGCAACGATCTCAGCACCCCGATGCCGATGTATGAATTTCCAGGACTCAAGTCGGGCGATCGATGGTGCCTTTGTGTTTCGCGCTGGAAGGAGGCTTTGAATGCTGGGTTTGCTCCTCCGATCGTGCTTTCAGCCACCCACGAAGCTGCTCTCAAAGTTGTTCCTCTCGAAGTGTTGAAAGAACACGCTATCTAGTCAGCACGCTCTAAGTTTCACTTCAACTTAATAGAAACGTGACATGAATTCCAAATTGAAGTATTAAAGTACACAGGGTAGAGAAGCAAATTCATTTAACATAGAGAAAATTGGCGTTGCTGGATCAGGGGATGAATTGCCCCAAAGCGGCGGGAAACCCAAGGTTCAAAGTCCCCCAATTTTGGGGGATTTAGGGGGCGAACAGATTCATCCCTCCAATCAGCAACGCCAGAAAATTTATGTTGGGCTTCTCATATTGCAGTGATTTGACAGGGGAGTGATGATAAAACGAGTTTTCCTTGCGGCAATAATTGTTCTAGGTGCGTCAGCGTTGTTGGGCTTTCCTCGGAGCGTTCACTCTATTCAAAGGTATAGTCAGTATCTACAAAGGCCTAGTCTGATCTCTGAGTGCCCCGATTTAGTTACACAGTCCAACTCTATTAGTAATGCTAAAATCATTCATCCGACTAAGGTAATGGTAAAACCCTGGCGAGGACGGCATCAGGTTTACGGCATTTTTGTTTTGCCTCCAGGGTACAATGCGACCGAATTTTTTCAGATTTCGCTAAAGGATGCGGGTTCCTATTGTGGTACGGTGTCGGGGCTGGACGACTTTATTATTGATACGGCGATCGCTCCCGATGAGCTACTGGTAGAAGAATGGAAGAACGATCGATTGGTCGTGGGCCGTCTCAGAACTCGCACTGCTTTGTGGGTCATGTCAAAGGGCAAGCAGGATCTCTTAAATCTGCCTCAAAACTGGTCTTTGCAGCTTGAGAAAGGAATTTGATTTTGGCGTTGCTGAATCAGGGGATGAACTGCCCCAAAGCGGCGGGAACTCCAAGGTTCAAAGTCCCCCATTTTTGGGGGATTTAGGGGGCGAAAAGATGGACACTTCTCACAGATTCATCCCTCCAATCAGCAACGCCTTGATTTTTAGTCGTCTAATATCAATACTCTCAATTAATGGGCATTCATTAACGTGAATTTGATGAAGTTTTCTCGCTACGGTGTTCAGCGCTTCTGCCTCCCAAGCTGCCAATTCTGAAGGGCTTTATTTTTCCTGGTGAAGTTCAGAGTCCAGACCAAATTCTGCAAGGTCTATCATCAGGCCTATAGCGCTGCGGTAAGCTGTTGTACAACGTTCGTAGCGATCGACTTATGGCCACTATCAATGACAATTACCTGAAGCTCAAAGCGGGCTACCTGTTTCCAGAGATTGCGCGACGGGTGAATGCGTTTGCAGACTCAAACCCAGATGCCAAAATTATTCGTTTGGGAATTGGAGATGTCACAGAACCGTTACCCGAAGCTTGCCGGACTGCGATGACCCAAGCGATCGGAGATATGGGCGATCGCTCCCTTTTTAAGGGCTATGGGCCTGAACAAGGCTACGCTTGGCTGCGTGAGAAAATTGCAGAACATGACTTTCGATCGCGCGGCTGTGAGATTGACGCTTCTGAGATCTTTATTTCTGATGGCTCAAAGTGCGACTCTGGCAATATTTTGGATATCTTTGGCGATGACAATACGATCGCGGTTACTGATCCAGTTTATCCAGTTTATGTTGATACCAATGTGATGGCGGGTCACACAGGCGATGCCAACGAAAAGGGTGAGTATGATGGGTTTGTCTATTTGCCGATTACCGCAGACAACAACTTTACGGCTCAGATTCCTGCTCAAAAAGTTGATCTGATTTATCTGTGTTTTCCCAACAATCCGACAGGCGCAACGGCGACTAAAGAACATCTGCAAGCGTGGGTTGATTATGCAAAAGCGCATGGATCAATCATCTTTTTTGATGCAGCTTATGAAGCCTTTATTACTGACTCTAGTTTGCCTCACTCGATTTATGAGATTGAAGGGGCGAGAGACTGTGCGATCGAGTTTCGATCGTTCTCCAAAAATGCAGGCTTTACGGGGACTCGCTGCGCTCTGACGGTGGTACCCAAAACCTTGACTGCTAAAGCCAAAGACGGCTCAGATGTAGAACTCTGGAAACTGTGGAATCGTCGTCAATCGACCAAGTTTAACGGCGTGTCTTATATTGTCCAGCGGGGAGCCGAGGCCGTCTACTCAGAGGCAGGAAAAGCGCAAATCCAGGCGCTCGTCAGCTTCTACATGGAAAACGCCAAAATCATTCGCAAACAACTGACGGCAGCAGGCTTAAAGGTTTACGGGGGAACCAATGCGCCCTATGTGTGGGTTCAGACTCCCAACGGGCTGTCAAGCTGGGACTTTTTTGATAAGTTGTTGCACAGCACAAATGTCGTCGGAACGCCTGGATCGGGCTTTGGTGCCGCAGGTGAAGGCTACTTCCGCATTTCAGCTTTTAACAGCCGCGAGAATGTCGAAGAAGCGATGAAGCGGATTTCTGATAAGTTCAAAGTTTAACTGTTCCAGTCATTTTTAGCGCGATCGAACCGCAGTGAGATCCCTGATTTCTTCAAAGAATTGGGGATCTTTGCTTGTATCAGAAAACATACAAGGTATGACTCATATTTTTTAAGTATTAGTTGAGTGTGAAATATATATTGGACATTCATGATTGAGTTGCGTATCGTAAGAGTTATCAACAGAAAACAATTCTGAGAACGCTAGAGAGAATGACTCGATCGCTCTAAAACAATGCTAAGAAACCAATGGAACGCTAACCTCTATGAAAGCAGACATGCATTCGTCTGGCAATCTGGAGAATCACTGATAGAATTGCTATCACCCCAATCTGGAGAACGAATTCTCGATTTGGGATGTGGCACCGGACAACTCACACAGCAGATCGCAACTCACGCTCAAGTTGTCGGAGTCGATCGCTCGCCCACCATGATCGAGACTGCCCAGCACAACTACCCCGACCTCAAATTTTTGGTTGCAGATGCTCAGAGTTTTCAAGTCGATCGTCCCTTTGATGCCGTCTTCTCAAACGCTGTCCTACACTGGATTTCTAACCCTGACAGTGTAATTCAAAGTGTCTACCACGCGCTGCGATCGGGCGGCCGATTTGTAGCAGAATTTGGCGGAAAAAGAAACGTACAAGCGATCGTGCGGGCACTTTATCACGCCCTGGAAACGATTCACTCAACGCCTTCTGATCACTGGTACTTTCCGAGCATTGCCGAGTACACGACTCGATTAGAGCAACACGGATTTGATGTGACCTATGCAGTGTTGTTCGATCGCCCCACTCCCTTAACGGGCGAAGATGGGTTAGCAAATTGGCTACAAATGTTTGCCAGTCGATTTTTAGAAAAGCTCTCAGATGAGGCGCGTTTGCAGGTGATTCAGTCAGTCGAGCAGGAATTGCGTCCCACCCTTTACAAGACAGACCACTGGACAGCAGACTATCGCAGGCTTCGCATCATTGCAGTCAAACGGGGGACTTTATGAACGTGAGAGTAGCAACTTCCAGCGATGTGTCATTGATTTTTGCGTTTCTAAAAAAGAAGGTTGAGTTCGATCGCAACATGGGTGCTTTTTCTGGTCATCTGCGATCGTCTGAAGAAAAAATATACAAGACGCTGTTTGGTTGTTGCCCTTTTTCCTATGTGTTGTTTGCAGAGGTTTCGGGGGTTGCGATCGGGTTTGATTTATATGGATTTCGCTACTCGTCGTTTGCAGGACAGCCGAGTATTTGGCTA
Source organism: Phormidesmis sp. 146-20 (assembly GCF_052939475.1). Lineage (NCBI taxonomy): Bacteria > Bacillati > Cyanobacteriota > Cyanophyceae > Leptolyngbyales > Leptolyngbyaceae > Phormidesmis > Phormidesmis sp. 146-20. The sequence goes on along the minus strand of NZ_JBJPHT010000013.1, from coordinate 16,823 downwards.
GACGATTTGTATGTAGATGAAGCGATGAGAAGTCAAGGTGCAGGAGCCGCCTTAATGAATCATCTTGTACAGATTGCTCAAGAAAACCATTGCACTCATCTTGCCTGGAATGCGGATGCGAGGAACGATCGCGGACTGCAATTCTATAAACGTCTGGGCGCAACTGTCATTGAGCAAACCGGAAATCGTTGTCTCCTTAACTGGGCACCTAACCTGTCTTAAAGTCCCCCAGAATGAAGGGTTGGGGAGCAGAAGATGCTAACAGCAAAGCGAAAAGCCTTCATTGAAACCCTACACCAAAAATAAGTAGATGACTGACCCATTATCATTACCGTCAGCGTTGTTTTTAGTGAGTGCTGGTGTATTCGCAGGCGTGATGAATGGACTTGCAGGAGGCGGTGGTTTGATCGGGTTTCCAGCGTTGATCATGACAGGGATTCCTCCGATCGCGGCGAATGCAACTAATGCGGCCGCTTTGTGGTTCGGAACCGTTGCCAGCAGCGTTGCCTACCGTCGAGAATTGCCATTCCAAAAAACACAATTTTTGCTTCTCAGCGTGGTTAGCATTGTAGGTGGCGTTTGGGGTTCCTATTTGCTGCTGCATACTCCTCAAGCTGCTTTTGAATTTCTAATTCCTTACCTGATGCTGACTGCGACGGTGTTGGTTGCGATCGCTCATCCCCTCACAAAATGGCTAGAAAAACAGAGGCTAGAAAAACAAAGAAATCATTCTGCCAGAATTCAGATTCCATTGGGTGTGATTGTCTTGCTTCAGTTTGCGATCGCGGTCTATGGTGGGTTTTATGGGGGCGGGGGCGGCATTCTCATGCTGTCCGTTCTAGAACTGATGGGACTCGACACAATTCACACTATGAACGGCTGGAAAAACTGGCTGGCAACCTGCATCAATGCGGCGGCAATCATCAACTTCAGTTTGGCAGGCACGATTGTCTGGAAATCGATGGGTGTGATGGCGATCGGGGCATTGCTTGGTGGTTACAGTAGTGCTTATTTTGCGCGTCAAATTGATCCTTTACTGATTCGCTACTTTATTATCGGCGTTAGCTCTAGCATTACAGCATATTTTTTCTGGTATCACCCTGTCTATTAAACAAGATTCATCTGCTCATATCCAGACTCTTTTTACAGCGTTGAATTGGCATTAATTCACTTGTACTGATTAAACCCGTGATTTGCCAACCGAGTCTCAGCGCATTACAGTTGAGTTCAGTCTACTGTTGTCCATCTCATTTGTCCCCCAATCTGCTGAGTAGAATTGTGCAATTCGTCTCTTTTGCTGATTTATTTGATTTGTCTCAAGGAGCGCCCATGCGAGGTGGAGAGAGTATTGCATCGCTGGGCTTAATCGCTACTCTGATTGGGTCAGCGATCGTCACCTCAATTTTGGCGCGTTTGCTGCGAAACTGGTTGAGAAAGCGGATTCTTTTTAAGATGGGACTCGATGAAGGCAGTCGAGAAGCGATCGCGGCTATTATTAGCTATAGTGCTGCTGCGATCGGATTTGTGATTATCTTACAAACGGCAGGCGTTAACCTCAACTCGCTGACATTTTTGGCGGGTGGATTGGGCATCGGCTTAGGCTTTGGGCTGCAAGAATTAGCAAAAAATTTCATCAGCGGGCTGACTCTTTTATTTGAGCAACCGATTAAGGTCGGAGACTTTGTAGAGGTCGATGGACTAACCGGAACGGTGCAAAAAATTTCGATTCGCTCCACCATGATCCAGACGAATGACGGCGTTTCTGTGATCGTTCCTAATCTTAATTTCATCGTCAACAAAATCGTTAATTGGAGTCACCAAGATCCCAAATGTCGGCTTCGCATTCTAGTTGGCGTAGCTGAAGAAACGGATTTGCTGCTGGTGACAGAACTGCTGCTCAAAACAGCTTATATGGAATCGAGAGTCTTGAGTAATCCTGCGCCAGAAGTGTGGCTACAAGACTTTGGAGATGGCACGGTCTGCTTGGAGTTATTAGTGTGGATTAATCAACCAAAATTTAAAGACCCGATCGCCAGTGGGTTGAGATTTGCGATCGAATATGAGTTTCGCCAACAGGGAATTCGAGCCTTTAGTAACAGTCAGGTTTTGTCGCTTCGCCCGATTCGCTCATCTGCTACACCAAACTTTGATGAGACAGACTTTAGTGAAATGGCGACAACCCTAAATGAGCCGCTTCCTTATTATTCGCAACCGTCAACGCTGCGCCAACTGCTCAGACAAGTGAGCTATTTTGAGACCTTTACTGACCTCAATTTGCTACAGCTTATCCAACAAGGCTATCGTCAAACCTTTGATGCAAACTCAATAATTGTCCGAGAAAATGAGCCAGGAGATTCGTTTTATATCATTCTCTCAGGGTCGATCGAGGTGTTTTCTGAACGAGCCAACAAGCATTTAACAACGCTGCATGTCGGTGACTTTTTTGGTGAATTGTCTTTACTGTTGGGCATTCGTCGCACTGCAACCGTCCGCGCTTTAGAAGACACGGTACTTTTTGTAGTCAGTCAAGTCGGAATGCAAAAATTATTAGCCAATCATCGCGGGCTTGCTGACTTAATTGCTCAAAGGTTAGCCGAGCGCCAACAAGAATTGACCCAGAGACAACAGCTTCTCAAAGATTTAGATCTCCTCGATGAAGTCGATATCGAACAGAACCCGATCGTCTGGATTCGTAAACGGTTAAAAATGCTGTTTGAACTCTAGAAGCCGATCGCTTTCTCTAACTGTCACTAAACTAACGTGAATTCGATGTAGTTTTCTCGCTTCGTTATTCAGCACTTCTGCCCCCCAACCCCCCAATTTTGGGGGACTTTGAGACAATATTTCTCGTTCAAAGTCCCCTACTCGTGGGGGATTTAGGGGGCTGCCCGGATTATCAACCGTAGCGAAAGATTTCATCGAACTGCCATTAAACTAAATCTTTCTCTTTTTCGGGCGATCGCTCACTACTTTCGATCTCCTCAAGGGCGGGGGGTTTTCGTCTCGATCGCCAGTGGAATAACTCGTGTAACAACACATAAAAACAAGGAATGATGAATAGCGTCAGTAACGTGGCGAGGGATAGTCCTGAGAATACGACGATCCCCAGGGGACGCAAAAATTCGCCACCCTGACCGACACCCAACGCCAACGGAAACATCCCCAGTACGGTTGTGATAGTGGTCATAAGAACGGGACGCAATCGTTGAGGAGCCGCTTCTAGAATGGCAGTGCGTCGATCGACACCCGTGCGATCACGAATCTGATTGGCAAGTTCGACCATAATGATCGCATTGTTGACGACAATCCCAACCAATAAAACTGCGCCGACGATTACAGTAGCACCGATCGAAGTCTTGGTGACATACAATCCCAAAATTCCGCCCGCCAACGCTAAAGGAATCGTCAGCATGATCACTAAAGGATCAATCAAGGAATTGTACTGTACCGCCATGACGACAAACACCAGGAACGCTGCCAATCCGCCCAGAATGGGAAGTGAGGACTGTAGCTGTTGGTTACTTTCTGCCGCAGCACTGGGTAACACACTCACGCCTTGAGGCAAGTTAACAGATCGAAGCACCTGATTAACTTGAGCCAGCGCTTCTCCTAAACTGGCATTTTCGGTGAGGTTTCCGGCGATCGCAAATACCTGTCTCTGATTAATGCGTTGTACCTGTCCGGGAGCTTGTCCTTCTTGAATGCTCGCAACATCTGAGAGCCGAATCTGACGATTGTTTTCAGTGAATAGTGGCAGCCGTTCTAGTTGAGCAGGACTGCGAATGGAGTCTTGATCCAACTGCACTCGCACATCAACCAAACGGTTTCCTCGCTGCAATTGTGTGGGGACTGTTCCAGTAATCGCTGTTTGAATCGTATCCCCAATGTCTTGAGTGTTTAAACCTAGAGCCGTTAAGCGTTCTGAATCTGGGATGATTTGTACTTCTGGCTGACGTTGATCCGCGTCGGGTCGAAAACTTGCCAAAGTCGCCTGTTGTTCCAAAGCTTGCAAAACCTGCCGCCCAGCTTGGTTCAGAGTTCGCTCGTCTTCTCCTTGCAGCAGCACATCAATTTCTGCCCCTCTAACAGGTGAGTTACTCAAAATCACCCCGCGCACCTGACCTGGACTCAACCGCAGCCGAATGTCCACCAGATTTAATCGATTCAACTCGCGGGTGACTTTTGCTACATAAGCAGCGACATCTGTCCCCGGTTTGAGCGTGATCGTACTGGAACTTCGCAACGGATTTTCACTGGTATTGCTGCCAAATAGAAAGCCGCCAATCGTCGAGAAAACGTACTCTGTTTCCGGTTGAGCGCGCAGAATTTTGTCCGTCGCTTTCATGACTTTACGATTGGTTTCAAGCGGCGTACCGGGCGGAAATTGAGCAATCAGATTGGCTTGTCCGGTGTTGATGCGGGGCAGAATTTCTTGAGGAATCTGGCCCACCATCCAAAAACTGCTGCCGCCCAAAATCAGGACTGTCAAACCGATAACTAGCCAGCGCGATCGTAGCGCTCGATGCAGCAGCCCACCATAGCCGCGTGTCGCATCTTCAAACCGCCGATTAAACTGCCTTAACAGCCAAAACTCTCCCACCCGACTCGACCAGCGAATGGCCAACAATCGAGAAGTCAACATGGGCACAACGGTTACAGCAATGAGAATCGAAGCGGCCACAGAAAAGCTAATGGTTAAAATCAATTCGTTGAACAGTAGCGCGATGAATCCGCCGATTAGCAGAAATGGCAAAACTGCAACAAGGTTGGTACTGGTCGAAGCAATTAATGCAGACTCCACTTCTCGGCTACTTTGAGCCGCCTGCTGAATCAATTGCCGAGAGGTGAGCCGCGTCCGCGTGTCTTTTCCGGGTGTCATGCCCGCCCCTTCTGCAATGTTTTCGAGCATGACGATCGAGTTGTCTACAACAATCCCAACGCCTAGCGCCAGTCCCCCTAAACTAAAAATATTCAGCGATAAACCAAATAATCCCATCATGATGATTGCTGCCAACGTCGCTAAGGGAATCGCTAAAACGATAATAAACGTTTGGCGAAGCGAACCCAAAAATAATAGAACGGCGATCGCGGCTAATCCTGCCCCAATTAATCCAGAAGTCGCCACGTTGGAAATGGCATCGCGAATGAAAACAGATTCATCCAGCGTTGAGGTCAACGTCACATCTTCAGGAATCAGCCGAGACTGACGCAGTTCTTCGATCCGTTTCTTGACTCCTTCAACCACCTCGATCGTATTCGCTTCTGGCTGCTTCTGAACGCTAATTTTGACGGCTGGCGACCCATTTAATGACGCAAAAACTCGCTGTTCTGCTGTCCCGTCGATCACCTCTGCAAAGTCTCTTAGATAGACGCGGCGATCGTTGGTTTGAGTATTACTTTGAGTATTCGCTTGAGCGTTGGTTGAATCGGAGGCCTGAGTACCGCTAGAATTGCCGACCGCAAAGGAGAGATTTTCAAGCTGTTGAGCGTTTTGAAATCGCCCGATTGTACGAGTCAAGGGTTCAGAGTTACTGCCCAAAATCCGCCCGCCTGAGATGTCTTGATTGGTGTCTGTCAGTTCGTTCAGCACGTCAGTTAGCCCAACGCCTTGAGCCTGAAGGCGATCGAGATCTACCTTGACCCGCACTTCTTCCTCAATGCCACCCGACACATCTACCGCCGCCACACCCGCAACTACGCCCAATTCACGCGCCAATTCTTCGTCAGCAAACACGCGCAAATCCACGTCTCGTAGAGATTCAGAAGTCAGCGCTAACTCATAAACAGGAAGCTGGGAGGGGTCTACTTTGAATAGCGTCGGGTCTTCGATCGTATCCGGCAATCTGCCTCTGGCTCGGTTAAAAGCTGCCGTTGCATCATTTAATGCCTGGTCAATATTTCCACCCGGTCGAAAAAACAAATCGACGCTGACTTGCCCTTCTCGCGTTTGAGAATAGACCTGCACCACGCCCTCTGTCGCCGAAAGCGCTTCCTCTAAAGGCTTCGTCACTTCATCAACAGCAACTTCGGGAGAAATCCCCGGCGCGTTGACTCTCACCCCAATTCGCGGATAAGTAATCGAAGGCAACAGATCAACCTGAAGCGTCGAAATAAAGAAGAACCCCATCACAATCACTGCCAATGTCAGCATCAGGGTGCCAATATGTTGACGAATTGCAATGCCACTAAGACTAAAGCCCGATTGAGGGGTCTGCATTATGATCGCTCCTGCTCAGAAATTACACTCGTTCGCACTACTTGACCATCTTTGAGCGGCTGACTGCTCCGAGCCACAAACGTCTCTCCAGGCTTGAGTCCCGACAGAATTTCAACCTGTCCGTTGGTGCGTTTGCCCAGTTTGACCGATCGCGCCACCACTTGTGAACGATCGCCTTCTTTTTGGATTGTAAATAGGGTTGCAGTGGTGCTTTTTTCTGGTTCCTCTTTTTGTCCTTCTGCTGTTTGCACTGCGGTTTGAGGAACGACGACGCGCTGGGTTTCAGACTGTGAAAAATCGACTCGCGCCAGTAATCCACTTCCGATTCTTGACCCTGTGTTGGGAATGGTCACTTCGATGGGAATCAGTCGCGCCGTTGCGTCAGCGTCCGGAGAAATGCGGGTGACTCTGCCGACAAACTCCTGATTGGGAATGGCATCTAGCCGCACCTGTACAGGCTGCCCAACTCGAATATTTCCCAGTTCTAACTCTGACACCTGAACCGCAATTTTGACCTGGCTGAAATCTCCTACCCTCAAAATCTCAGTTCCCGCTTGAGCAAGATTTCCTGGCTCTGTCACTCGCTGTAAAACCGACCCGGTAACGGGAGAAGTTAGCGTGGTGTAAGACTGGCGTTCGGCTTCTTGATTGACAGCGGCTTGTTGGGCTGCCACCCTTTTTTGAGCCGTGGCCACCGATCGCTCTCTGGCCCCGATTTGCGCCTGAGCCGATCGTAGTGCCTGGAGTGCGGTGCGGGCTTCGGTTTGCGCCTGTTCTGCTTCTTGAGTGGGAATGGCTCCTTCTCGCGCTAATCTGCTGGCACGGGCTGCATCTGCCTGGGCTTGTTGAAGTTCTGCCTGGGCGCTTCCGGCTTGAGTCCGAGCTTCGATTACGTCTGCGAGGGCCCGATCGACTTCTGATTCTTGGGCGGCTAATTCTGCTTCGGCTTGACGCACGGCAGATCTTAGTAATGCATCATCCAATCGTCCCAGGGTTTGACCTTGCCGCACGCGATCGCCCACATCGGCATTCAGGCTGAGAAGCTGGCCTTCGACCTGCGATCGTACTGAGACTTCTCGAATGGGTTTGGTCGTTCCGGTATATTCCAGTCGTTTTTGTAGCGAATCAGAACGAGCGATCGCGACATCGACAGCCGTTGCTTTTTCGCCCGCAGGTCGGGCCTGTGTTTCTGCCTCCGCTCTAGGAAAACCGTTACAGCCTGCCAAACCCAACAGCATCACGAGAATAATCGGAACCGGAGGAGCTAATTTCTGCGATCGAGTAGTCTGGCTCATAGGGAAGCTCCCAGTTCTCACAAATGAGATGGCTCTTTATAAAACTTCACTCACAGAGTAAGGTGTAATCATTAGCACTTCAATCTGTAATAAGGCAGAGATCAAAGAAGCCGTTAGGATCGTGGATTAAATAACTCCGAAATTTCACCCTCACCCTAGCCCTCTCCCCAAGGAGCTGCCGTGTACACACAAGTCGATCGATCTGTCATTGCTGAGATCTTTCGCCCCCTAAATCCCCCAAAAATGGGGGACTTTGAGCCGTTGTCCTGGCTTTGAACTTTGGAAATCTTTCCTTTGTCAAAGTCCCCCATTCTGGGGGATTTAGGGGGCTGAAGCCGCCTGAAACGAGGGAGAAGGGTTGGCGAGGGCTTCGCCCCACTTCGTGAGGAGGGCGATCCGAGACTCTACAATTGTCGAAGTTATTTAATTCTCATTCCTTAGTGATGATTCTGGCGTGTTTTTGAACGTAGGAAAGTTTTGTCGTCGTGTTGAAGAAACGAATCGCTAAATGAAGCGATCGACCAAAAGAAACTAACGTCATTCTGAATCACACCAGCATCATCACTTGTGTATCAGACCTCTATCAGAATGCGTTTTATACGAATTAACTTTTTACTCCACCATCATTCATCTAAACTCATCTGAATTCGATAAGATACTTGGCTGCAACGATCGATTCAGAGACATCTCTCAATAGAGAACGATGAACAGAGTCTTGTCCAAAAGTTCCCCAAAATTGGCAGCTTGGGAGGCAGCAGATCTCACCAACAAAGCGAAGTTTTTAATCAAATTGATGTTAACTCCAGGGTAGCCATCGCCCGCACGAATTGATAAGAAAATGGGTTTAACCCAATCTTTAATCAGATTTAACCTGCTAAGTTCCTGATTTGTTTATTGTTTTGATGGTTAGATTCATTCAATCTCTATTTAATGTTGAATGTTGTAGGTGATAAAAATCGTTTGCGTTGTCTTTTCAAAACAGGAGTCAATTAGCCGCAGTCTACTTTATCTTCAAAATTTGGTTTGCACTTCAGGAAGCCTGAACAGATTTTCTAACCCAACCTGAGTTGCTAAAACTGCGGTATTCGATAACTTTATGCGATCGTTCGGAGCCTCTCAATCATCCCCCTGTATTCTAGTTGTCGAAGATGAAGCCGTTATTCGGGAAACGATCGCGACTGCTCTACGAGAAGAGGGCTATCAAGTGATCACCGCTGAAGACGGTCGTCAGGCGCTTGATTTGGTGATCAGTGCTGCGACGCGAGAAGATGGATCTAGCGCGATCGACCTGATCATTCTCGATCTGATGTTGCCCTACGTGAATGGGCTGGATGTTTGCCGTATTCTTCGCCAACAGGGAAACCTCACCCCAATTCTCATTCTCAGTGCGCGAGGAACCGAAATGGATGTGGTCGTCGGGCTAGAAATTGGAGCCGATGATTATCTCGCCAAACCGTTTGGACTGCGGGAATTAATTGCGCGTTGTCGAGTGTTGTTGCGGCGATCGTCGCGCACTCAATCCATTGCGTCAGAACAGTCAACGCTTCAGTTTCAAGACATCACCCTCTATCTACAAGAATACAAAGTGACGGTGCGAGATCAACAGGTCAATCTGTCGCCCAAAGAGTACACGCTGCTAGAGTTATTCATGCAAAATCCGCGCCGAGTTTTTTCACGCGATCAGCTTTTAGAGCGAGTCTGGGGTCTGCAATCGATGAGCGATCCTAAAACGGTAGATGTACACATTCGCTGGCTCAGAGAGAAGCTAGAAATTGATCCGAGTTCTCCTCAATACATCATCACTGTGCGCGGATTTGGCTATCGGTTGGGCTAAACGCTTCAGGTGCCTTTTGCTGATCAGTCATTGCTGCATGATCAATTTGGCTCATTGACAACCTGCCCATCTTCAAATTCGATTCCTTGATTATGACCTGCCAGAACAAGCGCTCTTCGGGAAGGACTACCCAAAAGGTGTGAACTCCGATCTGTCACGAATCCGTTGACTTCTCTACAATGGCTGTATCAAGTTAGAACGTTATAGGTAGAGGGGGACGCGATGCAGCCAACCAACCCCAATCAATTTACAGAGAAAGCCTGGGAAGCGATCGTTCGCACCCCGGAAATCGTCAAAGAAGCCAATCAGCAGCAAATCGAAACCGAACACTTAATGAAGGCACTGCTGGAGCAAGATGGGCTTGCCACGAGCGTGTTTAACAAGTTGGGAATCAAGGTGCAGCAACTGCGCGATCGGGCGGACGAATTCATCAAAAAGCAGCCAAAAATCTCTGGGAGCGGCAGTTCTGTTTATCTCGGTCGCAGTATGGATGTGCTGCTCGATCGGGCAGAAGACTCGCGCAAACAGTTTGAGGATGATTTTATTTCTATCGAACACCTGCTGCTGGCCTACGCCAAAGATGATCGCTTTGGGAAGGTTCTGTTTTCAGAATTCAAATTAGACGACACTAAACTAAGAGATGCGATCGTCCAAATTAGAGGAAGTCAAAAGGTGACGGATCAAAACCCCGAAGGCAAGTACGAATCTTTAGAGAAATACGGACGCGATCTGACTCAGTATGCGCGAGAAGGCAAACTCGACCCGGTGATTGGGCGCGATGATGAGATTCGCCGTACTATCCAGATTCTGTCGCGTCGGACAAAAAACAATCCCGTTCTGATTGGTGAACCTGGAGTTGGGAAGACGGCGATCGCCGAAGGTTTAGCTCAACGAATCATCAAGGAAGATGTCCCTCAATCTCTCAAGGGCCGTAGATTAATCACGCTGGACATGGGTTCTCTAATCGCGGGCGCAAAGTATCGTGGTGAATTTGAGGAGCGATTGAAAGCAGTTCTCAAAGAAGTACTCGACTCTGATGGACAGATCATTCTCTTTATCGACGAGATTCATACTGTCGTTGGCGCAGGTGCTACACAGGGCGCAATGGATGCCGGAAACCTTTTGAAGCCGATGTTGGCCAGAGGTGAACTGCGCTGCATCGGGGCGACGACCTTGGACGAGTATCGCAAGTACATTGAGAAAGACGCGGCGCTAGAACGTCGGTTTCAGCAGGTTTATATTGATCAGCCTAGTGTCGAAGATACAATCTCGATTTTGCGCGGCTTAAAAGGTCGCTATGAAGTTCATCACGGGGTCACAATTTCTGACTCTGCACTGGTGGCGGCGGCGACGCTTTCGACTCGGTATATTAGCGATCGCTTCCTTCCCGATAAGGCAATCGATCTGGTTGATGAAGCTGCTGCCAAACTGAACATTGGAAAGACTTCTAAACCCGACGAATTGGATGAAGTCAATCGCAAGATTATTCAACTGGAGATGGAGGGACTGTCGCTGCAAAAAGAGACTGATCGAGCATCTCTAGAACGACTGGATCGCATCGAACGAGAACTCGCTGACTTCAAAGAAGAGCAAAGCCGTTTTAACGCTCAATGGCAAGCCGAACAGGGCGTAAGCGACAAACTACAGGAGTTGAAGGCAGAAATCGATCGCGTCGATACTGAAATTCAGCAAGCCGAGCGCGACTACGATTTGAACCGAGCGGCCGAGTTGAAATATGGCACTCTGACCAGTCTCAATCGCCAGCTTCAAGAAATTGAAGACCAACTCGCCCAAACCCAAAAGAGCGGTAAATCACTGCTGCGGAACGAAGTCACCGAATCCGATATTGCAGAAATCATTTCCAAGTGGACGGGCATTCCGCTTAGTAAACTGGTCGAGTCAGAAATGCAAAAGCTGTTGACCTTAGAAGACGAACTGCATCATCGCGTGATCGGTCAAGACGAAGCGGTGACAGCGGTGGCGGATGCGATTCAGCGATCGCGGGCCGGTCTTGCTGACCCCAACAAACCCACGGCCAGCTTTATCTTCTTAGGCCCAACTGGTGTAGGCAAAACTGAACTTGCCAAAGCGCTCGCCGCTTACCTGTTTGACACCGAAGAGGCAATGGTACGCATCGACATGTCCGAATATATGGAGAAACACGCCGTCTCGCGTCTCATCGGTGCGCCTCCTGGATACGTTGGCTATGAAGAAGGCGGACAGTTGACCGAAGCCGTTCGTCGTCGTCCTTACTCGGTGATTTTGTTTGACGAAATTGAGAAAGCGCATCCTGACGTATTCAATGTGATGCTACAAATTCTCGACGATGGGCGCGTCACCGACTCACAAGGTCGAACCGTGGACTTTAAAAACGCGATCATCATCATGACCAGCAACATCGGGTCGCAGTACATTCTGGATCTAGCGGGAGACGACGATCGCTACGAAGAAATGCGCTCACGAGTCATGGAGGCGATGCGATCGAGCTTCCGTCCAGAGTTCTTGAATCGGATTGACGAAATCATCATCTTTCACAGTCTCCAAAAATCAGAACTGCGCGAGATTGTCAAAATTCAGGCGCTGCGATTGTCTGAGCGGTTGAGCGATCGTAAGATGTCTCTCAAACTATCGGATGCGGCCCTCGACTTTTTGGCGGATGTGGGTTACGACCCGGTATTTGGGGCCCGTCCACTCAAGCGAGCCATTCAGCGAGAATTGGAAACGCCGATCGCGAAGTCAATCCTACGCGGTGAATTTAGCGAAGGGGACACAATTTTCGTCGATGTCGGTGAAACTGAGCGGTTGGAGTTCCGCCGCTTGCCTTCTGAAGTGCTAACCACTCAATAAACCAAAGACCGAAAATCAAAGCTAAGAACTGGGGTGGGCATCGTTCCGCCCCTTTTTATTTCAAGTTGAAAGGTTAGCTAACTAACCATGCCGATCGAGAGGCTTTAAACGTACTCTGGATTGCAGTCGGCAAAGTTGATACACTCGCTGTCTAGAAACCCAGCTATTGCCATTTTTAATACCATCTCAATCGGATATCCTGTTTCAGCAGCATGAGCTAACAGCGATCGCTGAATTCGGTCTGGAAACGCAGCCAGCATCATTTTGGCGGCAACGGGGCTGAGGTGTTCGCTCGTCTGTTCTGGTGATGAGGAAGCGATATTTTGCATTAGTCCCTCGCTGGATATCTGGACATATAGGTTTTATCGTGTGGTAACTGATTGGTCAGTGTCTAGGTTTAGTACCAGTGCGAGTCCTTGACCGATCGATCGCATTGTCAGATCATCCACAAAACCCAGTTGCCGAATTAACCGTTGTTGTGAAACCGATCGTACTTGGAAGGTGTCGGCAGCAGAAGCTTTGGTTAGTTGGTTTTCGGGAGAGGGCGTGAGGCAAACCATCCAAGGAACTTCAGAGAAGGCTTCGTTCCAACCTGTGATGGGAACAACGACTTTTAGCCGCAGGGTGCCGATAGCATCGTTATTTACGATAATGGCAGGACGGATCTTACTGATTTCGTCACCAAGAGTTGGGTTGGCATTGTAGAGCCAGATTTCGCCTCTACGCATAGTTTTGATAGTCCTGGATGTCTTCAGGATCTTCGTCTGTCCATTGTGTGAGTTCGCTGCTTTCTTCGTAGAAAGGTTTCATCCGTTCGGCAATTTGAACTAGATTGAGTTTGGCGGGAGTCGTTTTTGAAGCCATATTTTGACGCAGAAGACGGGAAGCGACTTCGATGACTTCTAAAGTTTCTTCTGGAGTGAGATGTTGCAGTGCTTTGAGGACTTCAGCTTTGCTCATAAGGCAGATAAATTATCGCAATGGCGCTGCTTCATTTTATCTTGTCCGATTTTGTAGTTTGAGTCGGTTCTTTGGTCTCATCGGATTTGAGGGGTAGCTTACGATCGCCCTTCTCTTTTGAGTCTTGACCTTTCGGCGAGGAAACGGCTTTCCAAAAACCATCTAAGGTTCCTTGAAAGGTGGTGTTATCAATGATGCCTGTGGTTCTCAGGATGAAGATGAAGCCTACAACGAAGGCAATGAGAGTCGCCGTCACAGTCACAAGTAGATTCAATCCAGGAGTGTAGTGGGCGATCGCGACAAAAATCGCGGCGACGACTCCTAAAATAACGAGCATTAAGACACTGGTTGGGACGAGACCGGGACGCTGCGGAGATGGAGGGAGAGGACGGAGGGGACGATCGAGGCGAGTTTTGCGACTGCGATCGAGGCGATCGTCGAGGGTGTCTTGGCGTTGGGAGTGAGATTCTACGCCTTCGAGGAGGTTGCGGAGGTTGTAGGTTCCTTTGAGGCGGGGGAGAGAGGCTTCTTGTGTGCCTTGGCGTTCGAGGTCGCAGAGGTAGGTGTAATCGACAGGCACTTCTCGTCCGGTGGGGTGGTCGTTGACGACTTCTCGAATCACCAGGAATTCTTGGACGGCAAGGTTGGTGTGGAGTTTGGTGAAGTCGGCGCGGATAGTGGTGAGGAGCGAACTGGCGCGGGAGCCTTGGGCTTTGATGCTGATGATGTTGTCTTCTTCGTCGGCGCGGACGAGGGCTTTACTGTGGTCGAGGGTGAGAACGACTCCACTTCGCCAGCGCATGGTTTTGTAAATTAGGGTGTGGTTGCGGACGATGAAGCGGGAGATGATGCTGCTGGGGAGAATGTCGTAGTGATATTGGAAGTGGAGCGGGGCGGTTTCGTAGCTGTCTACGTCGGGTTCGTCGATCGGTAATAGATCAGAGATGAGGTAGCGATCGCCGTTGTAGCTGTCGAGGGGAAAGCAGAGTTCAAACTTCTCCATCAGTCCCATGAGGAAGGGGCGTTTGTTTTGGGGATAGCGATCGGGTTGTTTGAGGATGGTGCTGAGGTCGAGGAGGGCGAGGATGCCTTTTTTGTTGACCATCAGATCATGGTTGTTGAGGATGTCGTATACGCCGCTGGTGACCCATTCGGGGTTGAGGACGTTGGTTTCGTTGAGGCGGGGGTCTTTGCGGTAGTTGAGGACGATGCCGAGATCGTGGAGGACTTCGACGAGGATTTCCTGGTCTTGGGGGGTGGTGATTTCGGCTTGGGTGCAGAGGGTTTGATATCTCTCATAGGAGATGAAGTCGTAGCTGGTTCGCATTTGTTCGAGGTCGGTTTTGATGTCAAACCAGGCTTGGGGGAAGAGGTCGCGGATGTGGGGGATTTGGTCGATCTGGTTGGTAATGGCTTGCCAGAGTTGGTCGATGCCGTCGCCTGTTTTGCAGGAGGTGGAGAGGACTTGTTTGATTTGGGGGTATTTCTTTTTGAGGGTGCGAGTTTTGAGTTCCAGGGGGTGTTCGTCTGAGCAGTTGCCGATGATGATCACGGGGGAGTTGCCGCCGTAGGTTTCGATGAGCTTGAGCCAGTATTCGACGCGGTTTTGCGGTTCATTTTTGCGGTTGTCGAGGACGAGGAGATAGAGGCTGCGTCTGGTGAGGAAGAATTGGTGGGTGCTGTGCATGACGCGCTGCCCGCCAAAGTCCCAGAGGTTTAGCTGGATGGTTTGGTCGCCGTTGGGCAGTGGACAGGGTTGGATGTTGATGCCTGGGGTTTTGGCTTCGTTGGGGTTGAAGGTGTTGTGGGTGAGCCGTTTGAGGAGTGAGGTTTTGCCGACATCGCCTTCGCCTACAAGGAGAACTTTTAATTCGTTCAGAGGACGTTTATTGGCGGATTGAGTAACAGATTTGAGGTAGGCGAAGATTATCTGTGGTTCACCGTCGTCCAATATTGTTTTCCCCCAGCCTTTGCGAATAATTTCAGGCGGCAGATTCTGGATGGGGTTATCTTCTAGGACAAGTCTTTTGAGATTGGACAGTTGAGCGATCGCGTCCGGGATAACGGTGATTTGATTGCGAGAGAGGACAAGCGCTGTGAGATTGGACAGTTGAGCGATCGCGTCCGGGATAACGGTGATTTGATTGTTAGAGAGATAAAGCTCTGTGAGATTGGACAGATGAGCGATCGCGTCTGGGATAACGGTGATTTGGTTACTATTGAGGACAAGCGCTGTGAGATTGGGCAATTGAGTAATCGCGTCCGGGATAACGGTGATTTGATTGTCAGAGAGATAAAGCGCTGTGAGATTGGACAGATGAGCGATCGCGTTTGGGATAACGGTGATTTGGTTGCTATTAAGGCGAAGCGCTGTGAGATTGGACAGTTGAGCGATCGCGTCCGGGATAACGGTGATTTGA
>NZ_JBJPHT010000013.1:0-1150 GCF_052939475.1 Phormidesmis sp. 146-20 | reverse complement strand
AAGCGCTGTGAGATTGGACAGTTGAGCGATCGCGTCCGGGATAACGGTGATTTGATTGTTAGAGAGATAAAGCTCTGTGAGATTGGACAGATGAGCGATCGCGTCTGGGATAACGGTGATTTGGTTGTCACGGAGATTAAGCGTTTCCAACTGGGTCAATTGAGCGATCTCTGGCGGTACCTCCGTTAGTTTCTTCGCTGATAGATTAAGTTCTTTCCAATTCTCGGTGTGGGCGCGATCGATGAGTTCAAAGATAGAGCGGGAAGTCATAGGAATTGGGAATGGGGGATTGAGAAGCCAGAAAGTTGATTCTATTTTGGCAGAGAGATCAGAGAAGTAGGGGAGTAGCATCCTATCTGTCTTGCCTGTCACCGCATCCATTCAACTTGGTGTTGTATCCGTTCGGCTTGTCGTCGTATCTGTTTAGTCCGTCATGACGATCGCGACGCTGTTCTTCGTGAAAACCGCAACATTCACCACGAACATTACGACATTCGCCACGAACATTACGACATTCACCACAAACATTACGACATTCGCCACGAACGCCCTGATTTTCTCAGCAAACCTACGGATCGTCGCCCGATCGCTGTGGAAAACCATGAGATGCGACCCTCAAACTTCTCAAAAACAACACAATCTTTTGCGCGAACCACTCAACCAATTTCTCAACGACTCAAGACAAACTAGAACGGTACAGAATCCTAAAAAGGAACCATCTACGATGCCACGCGCCCAACGCACCTCACGCATTCTCGACAAAGGACAACTGCGGATCTTGAAGCTCAAAGCCATCGATCCGAATCTGAGCTTTGGTAGCGATCGCAATCTCTCAACCCTCGAAACGCAGATCAAGCAGCTACACACCAAATTGAATGACTACAACACCACGATCGCATCTCTCGACATTGCCAAACAGGAAATCGACCAAATGGAACGCGACCTGGGCGACTTGCTCGATCAACTCCTAAATGGCGTAAGTGCCAAATATGGTAACGATAGCCGCGAATATGAAATGGCAGGCGGAACCCGCAAGAGCGATCGTGTTCGCAAAAGCGCTCAAAGCCGCACAAAAAACAACGTTACAAAACTAGCGACGGGTATGTCAATAGTTTTGTGTCAAAGGTGAAAAGTTAGAGGGGAAATCGGT
>NZ_JBJPHT010000012.1:0-140273 GCF_052939475.1 Phormidesmis sp. 146-20 | reverse complement strand
AGCTCTGACTATTACCCATAAGTTCGGCTTTCACTAAACGGGAACAGGACAGGAATATGAGCAGAAAGGTTAGCTTTAATTTTTGAATTAAGAGTGCATGACCATCAGCCAGATGACCAAAGAGCAAACTTGGAGCGAGCGGGAATTTGAATCGGTCGATTTGGGTGATAAGCGGCTAAACACAAGACTAAAGAAGCTCGCAGAAGACTGGTCAACCGCACCAGAAGCGCCCATCAATCAAGCGAGCGAAGACTGGGCGGCGACCAAGGCTGCGTATCGGTTCTTTCAGAACGACCACGTTACGAGTGAACAAATTCTAAGCCCCCATCGCACTCGAACGTTAGAGCGGATGAAAGCCGAAGCCGTTGTGCTTGCGGTTCAAGATACCTCGTATTTAAACTTTTCAAGTCATAAACACACCCAAGGATTAGGTCCGATTGGCGACAGTCGCTCTGCTAGTCTTGGCTTAGTGACTCACAACATTCTAGCGGTCACGCCTCAAGGTTTGCCTTTGGGATTACTGAATCAAACCGGATGGGCAAGAAGCGGATACAATCAGCACAGTGAGCGCGAACGCAAGAATACGTCGATTGAGCATAAGGAGAGCTATCGCTGGATTCAAGGACTTGAGCTGGTTCAAAAAATCAAACCTGAGAACACGAGAGTGATTACACTCTGTGACAGAGAGCGTGATATCTACGAGTTCTTGGTCGCCGCCGAGCGTTGCCATGCAGAATTTGTCATTCGCGCTGCTTGGAATCGCCATCTCAAAGACAGTGAATGCCCTCGCCCATGGGAACACCTGCAAGCCCAACCTGTGGCAGGATGCTACCAAATTACGGTGCCATCGCGGGACGCTAAACCGGAACGCACCGCGACTCTTGCAGTTCGGTTTGGAGCGGTGACTTTAGAACCCACACAGCGCCCGAAACAGTCGTTATTCTACCCGCTACCACCAGTCATGCTGAATGCCGTCTATGTGACGGAAGTCGATGCTCCAAACCTCGAAAACCAGATTGAGTGGATGCTTTTGACCCACATTGCGCTCACTTCATTCGAGCAGGCATTGGAAAAAGTGATCTGGTACTGTTGTCGCTGGCAGATTGAGGTCTTTCATAAAATTCTCCAGCACGGTTGCACGGTCGAGCAGTGTCGCTTGCAATCAGCGGAGCGCTTGAATCGCTACATCACCTTGATGAGCGTAGTGGCATGGCGGCTTTTCTGGATCACCTGGATGCACAGAACTGCTCCCACCGCTTCAGCTCGGACGATCTTGACCGAACTTGAGAGCCGCATCCTGCTACTGCTGACAAATCGCACCAACGATGCTCAACCCTCAAATTTCTGTGTGGCTCAAGCCGTGATTGCCATTGCGAAACTGGGTGGCTTTTTAGCTCGCAAGGGCGATGGCGATCCTGGACCAACGGTCATCTGGAGAGGATGGGCAGTACTTCAAAACACAGCTCGACTTGGCTTTCACCTCTTCCCTCAAAGTTGTGGGTAATAGTCAGGCCTCTACCAGAACTACCCTTTCAGTATGCAGACTTTGCGATCTGGCAGCGTAACTATTTTAGTGAAGAAGTTTTGGCAACCCACTTACCATACTGGCATCAGCATCTTGCCAATCTACCAGTCTTGCTCGATCTGCTACCTGCCGCTCAATCTCTGCAAAATGATTACCCTGCTTCCGAGCGTCAAGTTTTTCTACCTCAGAACTTAACAGCCGCGATCGTGGCCTTCAGCCATACTCATAGGGTCACGCCATTCACTGTCTTCCTCACTGCACTCAATATTCTGTTGTGCAAATGGAGCAATCAGACAGATATTCTGGTGCTGGGTACAATGGCAAATCGCACCATACCAGACATTGAAAAGCTGCTGGGTTGTTTCATTAGCGATCTACCGTTGCGTACTCAATTAGACCATGACCAAACTGGGATTTCTCTGCTAGAACACGTCAAGCAAATGGTAAGTGCAACGCTCACCCACGCAGTTCCACTAGAAGGAATCTGGGAGCCATTCGAGAACAAGATAGAGGTTTTGCGAACAGTTAATCTTGTGCTAGTTCCTGCAACGAACTGGTTAAATCAAACGCTAAAGTGTGACATTTTGCCTATTACCACTAGCCGTGGAGTTTGGAATGAACAATGTTGCCCTTTAGAGCTTTATGTTTCTTATCCTGAAGAAAAGACTCAGGCGATCGAACTTTTTGCCTCATATAGTTCAACAACCTTTACTAATGAGTCAATTGATTACTTTCTGAGTAGTTATCAAGCAATTCTCCAAAAGCTAACTGAGTCTCCAGAAACGCAACTTTCTAAATTTCAGTTGTTCCTCTAAGGTGTGTTCATTCCATTGGGGAACACTCTACTCAAACGCTGTGATTCGATCGCAAGTTTGAGTAAATTCAAGGATTGAATGAAATGATGAACAGTATGGTCGCACTATGGGAACGCTTCTTTCCAAAGCAATCAAACAGAGCCGAACAAGCCGCAGAGGAACAACAATTAACGCCAGAAAGCTTGAGCGATCGCCTTGAGATTTACAAGCAATTTAATCTAGAAATTAAAGAAGAGCGAGGGGGTTACGGTGATTCTCGATTTTATCGACCTGCACCCCGCACTCGCTATATCCAACGGTACTTCTAGAGCCGCTTACTGAAGCCCGCTCCATTCACGCAGAAAGGGTAACAGAAACGTAATCGGTGCGCGTTCTTCCACAGTTACACGCACCGCAGCGGTCGTACCCGAAGTCAGCTTGTTCGCGGGCCCCTTCGAGGACGACCACTTGTAACCACTGATCGTGTTCGTCTCTGGTTGCAGTTCCACTACCACTTCGACTTTGGCAGACTTACCCGTTAGAGTATCTGCCAATTCGGGATTGCCAACTTTGACGGCGGCTCGACTTGATGTTACTGGGTAGGGCGACACTAATTTTACCGTCCCCACAATGCCCTCAAACTGCTCTCGCTTTACTGTGTCTGGGGTGAGTTGCACCTTCATGCCCGGTTTGATCTGCTTGCCGTCTTTGACCTCAAAGTAAACCACTCCGGTTAAAACAGCCGATTCTGAACCCCCAGTTTGCAGCGTTCCGAGTCGCGTTCCTGAACTGACGACCTGCCCTAACACGCCACTCATGTCAAGAATCGCGCCATCCTGCGGACTCCGAATCAAACTACGATCGCTGATTTGCTGTTTCAGTTGGGCGATCGCGCGATCGCCCTCCGCAATCTCATTACTGCGCGTATTCGAGGCTTGTAAATTCTCTTGATTCAGTCGCTTGCTGCGCGTTTCTAGTTCTTCGAGTTGCGCCCCAATTTCGGCGATCGTACTCTGACTTTGAGCATAGCGTTGCTCGGTTTCGGTCGCGTTCACTGCTAACTGACGCAGTTGTGCCTGCAAGTCTTGAATGTTCTGCATTTCCTGACGATACTCCCGTTCAGCAAGAATCAGAACATCTTGCTCGATTGCGCCTTGCTTCGCCAACTGTTCGCGTCGCTCCCAACGATCTTTTAGCGCAGGCAGCATCGCTTGAGTATTTTGTATCCGTTGCTCCAGACTTTGCCGCTGTTGTGCAATCGTGGTCAATCCTTGTTGCCGATGGAAATCGCTTGATAAAACCGGGTGGCAAAACCGCGATCGCGCTTCAATTTTTCCCACAACAAGTCTTGCGGTAATGCCAGCAATAGGGAGTGTTCTGCACAGCGAATCGAAGCCGAAGCGACTCCGGTTTCCACAAAAGACATTTCTCCCACGATTTCGCCACTCGCACGCCGCGCAATCTCTTTTTCGACTGGCTGACCGTCGATCTCAACCGTAAAGGTAATCGCTAAGTTACCTTTGAGGACAATGTAAATTGCCTCGACGGGTTGCCCTTGCTGGATGATCACGGTTCCGGCAGTGATTTGTTCGCGTCGTCCGTGTGTGGTCATCCAGTCGATGTCGTTGTCATTGAGGATCGCAAACACAAACAACACTTTTCGTAGTGCCTGTCCGGGCACAATCTGACTTTGTGCCAGCAGTTTAGACAGGCTGCGGAGACGAACTGACAGCGTAATAGCAATCTCTTGATAAAACCGGGCGGCAAAATCTGTATCCAGGGTAAGTTTCGTTTGGAGCGATCGCTTGGGAATTGCCAAGACTTGACTTGGTTCGGCGGCGCTGACGGTGGCAGAGGGTGGGCGATCATCAAGTAGTGACATCTCACCCAGCAGTTCGCCGACCCCGCAGCGGACAATTTCTTGATCGGTTTGGAATTGGCTCTGAGAAATGGAGACGATAAACGTGCCGCTCAACACAAGGAAAACAAAATCTGATGTGATGCCCTCGTGAATCAGAACGGTGTGAGTCAGGCAGTTCTGTGAGTGTGCGATCTGCTCAAGCCAGTCGCAGTCTTGAGATTGTAATACTTTGAAGTTTGGCAATCGCGTCGAAATTTGAGGCATAGACTGACAAGTTGCAGGTCGATCGCAGATGGCAACGAGCGATGTCGGTAGAAGTAAGGCTCCCCCTACACAGTCTCACAGGCATCTGCCTCCGTAGAATGCCCAGAAGGATGCCGCGTCTATCGGTTAACGAGCAACTTCCAGGTGCCCTAAGCAAGCGAGACAGTCGATCTGCTCGATCCGCTCAATCAACGTCACACTTCGGAGAGCGAGTAGTAGCTGTCTATTTTCCCAGAGGTGAAATTTTTCCAGAGGTGTGATAAGTTTCAGAGCAATTGTTCGGCATTTGCGCTTGTTCAACCCATGTTGGCAGAGGAGTACAGTATTATCCTATCGAAGCTAGGCGAAGAGATCGATCGCCTATCCAAGCGCGTGGAGGAGCTAGAGCAGCGCAATCAAGAACTGGAAGCAGAGAATAACCAACTGAAAGAGCTGTTACATCAGCAAGGCGCATCAAAGGATGCAAAAGCACCTCAGTTCAAAGAGAACGATAGTGTTGAGAAACATAAAGGCAAAGGGAAACGAGGGCAACAGTCAACGGGGCGACGTGCCCAAGATGAAAAGCTCGGCTGCGTCAGCCATCACATGGATATCTATCCAGAGGGTATCCCCGCATCCACGTGTATTGAACAAGCGTCAGCAATGTGCGTGGCGGCTGATGTCGGGACGAGCGGAGTAAGTGCTGAACTCCGGCACTATTAAAGCCTTACACAGGGCGGGTTTGAGATACCCTAACCTGAGAGAAGCATTTTTACCTAACCAATAATGAGAACACTTCAACGAAAACAGCCAGAGCGACGATTAATCTAGCTATCAGTCGGACAACCTTTGAAACATTGTTTTGAGGGGAAGCAGGACAACTTCTTCTAGAAGAGCTAGGGTTTCACCTCATTGTCTTTGACCCTAAAAGCGAGGAGATCATTCAATGGCTATACTCTAGTCGGCTAAGATCTGGATCTTGAAAGATTGAAACTTCCAACTCATCAAGCTTTTAAGCTGGTCGTGTTTGTCAATCGGAGCCGCCTCTATCACCGTTGAAATTGCCTGGTTGAAACTACAGAAGTCAGCATAATACTTGGAGTACAAACATTCCCGTCGCACAAACCGCCAGAGGCGTTCGATCAAGTTCAAATGCGGCGAGTAAGACAGCAAGTAGACTAACGTGATGCCCAAGCGTTCCGCACAGTCAAACACCGCAGCGCACTGTTGATGGCGAGCATTATCCCAAACTCAAGTCATCGGGATGCCCAAGGCTAACTTAGAAAGCTTCTGTAACAGTTGACAAACCCTCTCAGCATGGATGTAGGTTTCGTTCGTCACGGTGATGATTTCTAACGTCAGGGCATTGATTGCCCCTAAGACATTAAAGCGTTTGCGTCCAGCGGGCGAGGGCATGAACACCCGGACAAAGCACCACAGATAGCCTAGAAAAGGACGGTGGACAAAATGGGCAGCTTCGACAAAAAAACGGCTTGTTTGCCCGCTTTGGCAGTTTCGAGCAGCGGGTCTAGCACCTCAAAGCGAAACGTTTCCTGGGCGGCAATCTTGTTTGGATCGCTACTTTTACCCGGTACAAATCCAACCTTGCTCCGTTTCATCCCGATCCGGTTGAGCAAGGCAGTCACTTGCGTGGGACTGCGCTCAATTCCTGTCAGTTCGGCTATCTTCGATCGCGCCTCGGCAATCGTTTGCGGCGGCTGCGCTTTGAAGTCAGCCTCCACCGTCGTCGCATGGGCATTCAGTTCACTCGGTTGCCCCTGATAATCTAACTGCTTGAGTCCCTCAATGCCCCCGGCTTGAGACTGTCTGAGATAAACCGTCAGCGTGGTTTTGCTAATATTGCACAGTCGTCGGATTTCTTGGTGGGCTAATCCTTGGCTTTTCAAGTACAACACCTTCAGTTTCTGATGCACTCTTGGGTGAGGATAGTGATACCGTTCATAGGTCAGTTCAGCTACCTTTTCGGGTGTGAATTCAATCCGAATCATGCTGACACCCTCTTTTCTCCTGCTCTAGGACAAGTCTCTTCTTATCCTTGCTGCGGGAAACCAACAAAAGTCCATTCCTCAATCGTGGCGAGGATAGACCGACCTCGCGAAAAGTCAGAGGGCAGAGTTGAGAGACCAGAAATACTAGCAGTGTCGCTTTCTATCAGTTGGATAAAGTCGAGCTAAGACACGATCGCTCAAAATCCGTAGGCCGCTCCTTCACCTCTGGGATCGGCGGCCCCTTCGAGGGAGCCGTCTGGCAAAACGACGATCGCATTCGCATTTCCCCAGCCCGATCGCTCCTCAACTTGATGACCTCGACGGCGTAGTTCTTCTAAGGTCAGGGTGTCCAGTCCCCAAGATTCGACGAGGAGGCGATCGGGAAGCCATTGGTGATGAATTCGCGGAGCCGCAATCGATCGCCGTGCATCCATGTCGTAGACCAGGACGTTTAATACAATTTGCAATACGGTCGTGATGATTGTGCTACCGCCGGGAGAGCCTGCTGCGAGGCGCAAGCGACCATTTTCGGTGACGATCGTCGGAGTCATGCTGGAGAGTGGTGTTTTTTGGGGGGCGATCGCGTTGGCATCCCCTCCCACTAATCCAAAGGCATTGGGGGTGTTGGGAGCGACCGCAAAGTCGTCCATTTCGTTGTTTAAAACAATTCCCGTGCCTTTGGCAACCATGCCTGCTCCAAATCCCAAATTGACGGTGAAGGTCAAACTGACGGCGTTGCGATCGCGGTCTACCACGGTTAAGTGACTGGTTTCAGTCGATTCCTTAGTTAATTGTTGAAGCACTGCGGGATCAATCGCTTTCACTTGGCTGGAAGGCGTGGCTTTTTTGGGATTGATTTCCTGGCGGCGTTTTTGAGCATAGCGGGGACTGATAAGAGACTGAACAGGCACCTTGACAAAATCAGGATCACCGAGATAAACGGCGCGATCGGCATAGGCAATTCGCATCGACTCGACTAGCAAATGCAGGACATCGGGACTGTGCCAGCCTAAAGTCTTTAAGTCGGTGTCGCTAATCAGGTTGAGAATTTGCAGTAAGTGTACGCCTCCAGAAGAAGGCGGCGGCATCGAGCAAACCCTCGCCTTTCGGAAGTTTCCGCAGACTGGAGTGCGCCAGATTGAGCGGTATTGTTTGAGATCCGCTAGTGTGATCAATCCCTTATTTTTAGCCATGTCATCAGCGATCGCTTTAGCAATTCCCCCTGCGTAAAAATCGTTGGGATTTTGGGTAACCGATCGTAAGGTTGCTGCTAACTCTGATTGAATTAATATGTCCCCAATCCGATACGGCTTTCCATTTTTTAAGAATATTTTTCGTGAATCAGGATTTTCTAGCAGCGTTTTTTGTCGCATTTCCGTTGCTTTGACAAAATTCCAACTAACCGGAAATCCTTTGTCTGCCAGTCTGATCGCTGGAGCAATCACTGTTTTCCAGGGAAGCTTTCCATATTTGCGATGTGCTTCGTAGAGTCCTGCGATCGTTCCAGGTGTCGCGACTGCAAGATAGCCGTTGATGCTGGCATTCGGCTTAACGTTGCCTTGAGCATCCAAATACAAGTTGCGAGTTGCTTTCAGTGGTGCCCGCTCTCGAAAGTCTAGCGCTTTCGTTTCATTACTTTTTGCTTGATACATTAAGAGAAAACCGCCGCCACCGATCCCTGCCGAAAAGGGTTCTACGACTGAAATTGCAAACGTAGTTGCCACCGCCGCATCGATCGCGTTTCCACCCTGTTGCAGCATCACCAATCCGGCTTGACTAGCTAACGGATGAGCCGAGGTCACCATGCCTTGAGACGTTCGGGTGAGGGGAGGATTTGCCCTGGACGGAAGGGGGACTAAACAGAGAGTCAGGGTGAGAAAGAGGTGTGGCAAGCGATCGGTGCAGTTCATAGCATCCCCAATTTCAGGAAGTGTGTCAGAGTCCTTTGCAGAATAGCGCTAAAAGGGCAACACTGAGCCAGGTCAAAAAACACGATCGCGTTAGATTCAAGGCTGTTCGGATGCGCTCAGGCGTAATTGGTTGAATCGGATCTCCCAAAAAAGGCTTATGCTTTTCGACTCCGCGATACCAATTGGTGCCCCCAACCTGAACGCCCAAAACGGCCGCATAAGCGCACTCACTCCATCCAGAATTGGGACTGGGATCTTTTGCGGCATCTCGTTGACAAATTTGCCAAATCTGATGTGGCTTTTGAGACAGAATCGCTAACGTTAAGACCACCGATCGACAGGGCAACCAGGTGAGAATATCATCCACTTTGGCGCTACACCAGCCGATATTTGTAAAAGGAGCTTCTCGATAGCCCACCATCGAATCCAACGTACTGGCCGCCTTGTAGGCCAACGCCAAAGGGACACTACCCATCATCGGAAAGAACGCTCCCAGCAGTGCAAAAAACAATGGAGCCATGACCCCATCAGTTGCATTTTCGGTAACGGTTTCGAGAATGGCGCGTAAAATGTCTGACTCCGATAAAGTTTGGGTGTCGCGTCCCACATAGCGACTTAAATGAGAACGGGATTGATCAAGATTTCCATTCGCCAAAGGTTGCAGAACATCTTCTGCGGCCGATCGCAGACTTCGCCCCGCAAAACAGCTTGCCAACAAAACACTTCCTATGATGATCCCCAAAACTGGGTGTAACGCTTGAGCGATCGCAACGATGACCCAGCCGACCGCACCGCTGCCCACGATTAGAACAATCGCTAACACAATTCCCGCTAATCGGAGCGCCATCGCTGACTTCAACGCGCGAAACGCAAATTTGGTAAAGCGATCGATAACCCAGCCCATCACCTGCACAGGATGTAGCCACCCCCACGGATCACCGATCGCATAATCCAACAGAGCGGCCGTCAAAAGAATTAGCGCAGTATTTACAGTCAACACTCAGACTTAAACTCACAGCAAATCAGGATCAATGTTCAATTCTCGCAGTTTGTCGGCGAGGCGTTGCGATCGTTGTCGTTCTTGTTCTAGCTGCTGTTCAACTTGATCGAGTTTTTCTTCAGGCTCCAAAAAGCGATCGCCGCGATTGTCGTACCAGTAAAGCCATTCTCGCTCAATGCCCTGGTGAGTGCCGCGCGATCGTCCCAACCCCAGTCCGATTTCTGGCAGCCAGATTGGATTTCCGGTTAGCAGAACGTATTCACCATTTACGAGACGATAGAGTTCTAAAGGTGGCTTGCGGCGGCGACGAGACGAATAGACGGCATAGTACAAAACGCCCATTTCAGCGTAGAGATTCTTTTTGCGGCTGTATTCGCCTCGATATTTCTGCGAAACGACCTCCAACACAAAAGTTGGCGGAATGTTGTTTTCCTCCCAAAGGACGTAGCTGAGACGCAGTTCTTCATCAAAAATGCGCTCCACACCCAGGCTGAGAAATCCATCTGGGACAATGGCGGGTAGGTCGGGATCGTAATAAATTCCCATATCCACGCCAAAAAACCAGTCCATGCGATCGCCCCATAGATGCGCCAAAATCAGCTTGAGCAAACTGGGGATCAAATCTTGAAGTTCGTGATCCACGGGAGTCTCGTCCGAGTCGGGAAGTTCTTCGGAAGACGGCAGACAGAGCAGCGGATCGTATTTGAACATAGGGATTGCCTCGCAGTTGCCAAATGGGCGATCGATTGAACGCGAACTGCCTGTATCTTATCGAAATGCGTTGACTTTATTCTACCAAAAATAGTTCATTTGTTCTAAGTCGATCTCGCTTACTCTATAGATAAGAACCTGCTGTATCCCGATGACTTATCAACCGCTCCATCACAAATATCGTCCGCAAACTTTCGCGCAACTCGTGGGTCAAGAAGCGATCGCCACCACCCTCACCAACGCGCTCACTCAACAGCGGATTGCACCAGCCTATCTCTTCACGGGCGCACGGGGCACAGGGAAGACTTCCAGCGCTCGAATTTTTGCCAAATCGCTCAACTGCATTGCGGGAAAGGTGCCGACGGCCCATCCTTGTGGGGTTTGTGAAACTTGTGTGGCGATCGGCAATGGTTCCGCCCTGGATGTGATTGAAATCGATGCCGCCAGCAATACAGGCGTAGACAACATTCGTGAACTCATTGAACGCGCTCAGTTTGCTCCCGTCCAGTGTCGATACAAAGTGTATGTCATTGATGAGTGCCATATGTTAAGCCCTGCGGCGTTTAATGCGCTGTTGAAGACGTTGGAAGAGCCGCCCGATCGCGTCGTTTTTGTTCTGGCGACGACTGATCCGCAGCGCGTTTTGCCGACGATTATTTCTCGCTGTCAGCGGTTTGATTTTAGAAGAATTCCGCTCAATCCGTTGGTGCAGCATCTGAACATGATTGCCGGAAAGGAAGGAATTGCGATCGCGCCAGATGCCCTACAGCTAATTGGACAAATTTCTCAAGGCGGACTTAGGGATGCCGAAAGTTTGCTCGATCAGTTGAGTTTATTGGATGGAGAAGTGACGGTCGATCGCGTGTGGGATCTGGTCGGTGCCGTTCCGGAGCGAGATTTGATGGGACTGGTGGAAGCGATCGCCGCTCACAATCCTGAAGCCGTTTTGGATCACACTCGCCGTCTAATGGATCGAGGTCGCGAACCGATCATCGTGCTGCAAAATCTGGCCAGTTTCTATCGAGACTTATTGATCGCCAAAACTTCGCCCAGTCGTCACGATCTAGTCGCCATCACGCCGCCCACCTGGAGAACGCTGTGTGAATTCGCTAAAACGCTTGATTTGCAGACGATTTTGGCAGGTCAGCAACATTTACGCAGCAGTGAAACTCAACTCAAGCAGACCACTCAGCCGCGTTTGTGGTTAGAAGTGACGTTGATGGGCTTGTTGCCCAGAAGCACGTCTTCTCAGCCAGTTCTGTATCCAACTTCGAGTCAGCCTGTTGTATCTGTTTCAGAACGTCGATCGCCGCCCCCGATCGTTCCCCCAAAGCCTTCGGAGCCAGAACCTACGCTGTCAGAAGTTCCCCCGATTCCTGAATCGGTTCTAGAAGAAGCCAGCCAACCCGACGATCCCCAAAGTGAGCTTGCAAAAACCTGGCAACAAATTCTGGAAAACATTGATCTGCCCTCAACTCAGGGGATTGTCAGTGCTAACTGTCATTTGGTGGCGATCGATGGCAATGAAATCGTCGTGGGAGTTCGGGGAGAACACATGCTCAAAATGACCCAGCGAATGCTTCCTCAAATTGGCAAAGCTGCCACAAGAGCGCTTCAGACCAAGATTAAAGTCAGCATTCAGGTGTTGGATGCCGTTGCACCGTTACCGCTTCCTGAATCGCCCACTCAATCCCCTGCTGAACTACCGCCCCCTTCCAGCGATGTTGCAAATTCAGAAACCGCTTCTGCCCCTGAGCCACCAGACGTATTAGAGGAGTCAGTGGATGAGATTGCAGAAGTTTCCCCGCAGCGTAGAGAGTGGAAGGAAGATGATGAGGTCACCAAAGCCGCTAAGAGCCTGGCCTATGCCTTTAATGGTGCGGTGGTTAATTTAGATGACGATGAGTTAGCCGATGAAATACCAGATTCAGATCAGGTTGTTGAGGTGATCGAGCCAGACGAGCCAGACGAAGAATCAGACGATGAAGACGTAGATTTCTAGCTACTCGTCGCTTCCTTTGTGAACGGTCTTGACCCACTTCAAGCGTTTGGGACGAATGGACATGCGGGCAGTTGTGCTGGCGACGATCGGCAACCAGTGCATCATATACAACGCACCGCGCAACGATTGCAGCAACACGACCATGAATGAGAAGTCAATGCCTTTCAGCGTCAGGCGGCGTTGTTCATCTGATCCGCGCAGTCGTTGAATGCGTCGCAGCCCGCCCAAGGTGCCCGACAAAAATAAGAGAAGTGTCAGCGCAGACACCGGACTTAACAGTAAGGGACGATTGCGAACGATCGCCATCAAAAAGTCCGGGATCGCCGCCGTCGGCATCACGTATTGAATAATCCAGAACATCAGCAGGTCAATGCTTTTGCGCGTTCCCATGCGATTGCGGACAATCAGCCGCCAATAATCGAGATAGCGTTGATAGCCACCTTCTGCCCAGCGATTTCGTTGATGCCAGAGCGCGATCGCATTTGTAACGCCTTCCTCATACACAGCGGGAACGGTGATCACGTCAATATCCCAGTCGTTGAGATGCAGCCGAATCGTCAGATCCAGATCGTCCGTGATTGTTTCCTCATTCCAGCCGCCACACTGTTCGATCGCGGTACGCCTCACCAATTGACCATTCCCGCGCAGTTCGCCAATGCCACCGATCGCAATTCTTTGCTGATGAATAAAAGCATCCAGGGCCATCTCAGCCATTTGTCCCCGAATCCAAAAATTGTTGGTGTCCGGAGATTGAGAATTGGGTTCTGCTTGCACGATCGCCTTTCTCACCTGAACGGCTCCGACTTGTTCGCGATCGAAGACGGGCACGACTCGCCGCAAAAAGTCCGGTTCCACCTGAGCATCGGCATCAAAAACGACGACAATCTCACCCTGCGTCAACGGAAACACCTGATTGAGGGCACCCGATTTTCCGCCTCCCGCATTGAGCG
Organism: Phormidesmis sp. 146-20; assembly: GCF_052939475.1. Taxonomy (NCBI): domain Bacteria; kingdom Bacillati; phylum Cyanobacteriota; class Cyanophyceae; order Leptolyngbyales; family Leptolyngbyaceae; genus Phormidesmis; species Phormidesmis sp. 146-20. The sequence continues at coordinate 127,268 of NZ_JBJPHT010000012.1, read as the reverse complement.
GCCGATGGAATACTTGCAGTTGTGGATACTCTTTAGCCAACTGGTCTAACAAAATCGGCGTTCGATCGGTGCTGTTGTCGTCGATGACCCAAACCTCGTAGCGATCGCCCGGATAATCCAACTGACACAGCATCTTTACCAGCTTACCGACGACCGCTTCCTCATTTTTAGCCGCCACCATCAGCGACACAAACGGGTAGGAGTCTCGCGTCTCGTCTGAAATCGGCTCCGGCAAATCTGAAGGACGGGCAAACAAAAATCTGACCGCATGGAAGCCCATCAGCGTGGTCAAGCCCAAAACCAGCCAATAGCCCCAGGTGACGAGATGGAGGGCGATCGTACCACTCCAAATCACCACCAAAACGGCTGCCGCTTTTCGCCTGCGTCCCCGATAGCCCTGAAACGGTTCAGGAATTTCGCTGTCTTCCTCTAAGATGGGCAAATCGTCGGCTGCGATCGGCTCAAACTCGTTGTAGGAATCGTTTTCGTGCCAGGAATTCTCCGACATAGGTTGCTTGGTTTAACACCCAATATTTGTCTAGACCTTTGAAAAAGCTGGGGATCAAGTAACACCAGACCGTACAGCCCTCACAGACTGATAGCTTACCCTGAGATTGTCGGAACTCCTCGACTTCTTCTGACTGCTTGTACATCTCATAGAGACGACCGTCGATCGCAATGCCTTTTTGAGCAAAGTGATAGCAAGGCAACAGCAGTTCATCGTTGGGCGAGATGGCGATCACTGCATCCACAGCTTTACAGCGAGGATTTTGAGTGTCGTTGCCGCCTGCTTCGATAAAGGCTAGTGCCGCTTTATTGTATCCAAGATTACTGTACTTCTTAGCAGCGGTTTCGATCGCCGTCACCATCGCTGGAGTTGGATTTTTCTTGGAATTGTAATTGCTGTGGGCGGTAAAAGCAGGATTGAGCCAAACTCTAGCATTCAGGCGCTGACCCAGTTCGGCGACTTCGGCGATGCGATCGTAGTTTTGCGCGGTGACCGTGTGGTTGAGAACGGGATATTCTCCTAGCGAATGGGCAAGTTGCACCGACTCGACCAGCGTATCGAAGATTTTGACCCCCCGCGATTGATCATGAGTCTCTGCGTCGCCGCCGTCGAGGGAGAAGTTGAGAAAGTCCACTAGACCTTGCATCTCTCTGGCCCGCTTGGGGTAGAGAATTGTGTTGGTGGTCATGCTGGTGGTGAACCCCTGCCGTTTTGCTTCAGCAAAGATTTCATTCACGTCTTTTCTCAGCAACGGTTCGCCGCCTGTAAAGTCCACGTATCTAACGCCCAAGCGCCGCAGATCTGCCAGGTTTTTCTGAATGGTCTCGAAGGATGCTTCCTGTTTCGGTTCGAGGGCCCAGATGTCACAAAAGTGGCAACGAGCATTGCATCGGTAGGTCAGATAGTAGTTTGCTACCAGTGGAGCCATAAGTATTTTTGTCAAAGTCTCCTGTCAAACCCACAATAAATCTTAAGAGCAAGCAATACAAGCCTTTGCAAATTGCAATTCGTGAAGGCGATCGCTTTGGGTTACCCGCGAGGGGTCGCTTCGAGTTACCCAAAAGGAACCGCTCTTCCTGCACGATTGAACTGATTGAATAGATAAAACTCTTTGATAGGGATAGTTAAATGCTGCGCTTTGAAACCGATCGTCTTCTGATTCGAGACTGGAATCCGGCTGAGGATGCAGAACAAGCGTTTGAGATTTACCGCGATCCAGAAATTTTTCGCTTCTTTAGAACTGCTTTTAGCAATCCACAACCCTCGTCTAGTGTAAAAAGTCAGCGAGAACGACTTCAGAAAGTGGTTGATCTCTATGCTCAACTCAATGACGGAACGGGATATTGGGCGATCGTTCTCAAGACAACAGGAGAAATCGTCGGCAGCGTCATTCTCAAGCAGTTACCCGACGGTGAAAATAATCCCACTGGAGACTATGAAGTAGGCTGGCATCTCAAGAAAAGCGCTTGGGGAAAGGGATTTGCGACCGAAGCGGGAAGAGGGGCGATCGAGTACGGATTCACAACGCTGAACCTGCCAGTGATTTACGCTGTCACGCATCCTGAAAACGACGCTTCCAAACGAGTCGCCCAACGGTTGGGAATGATCCCGCAAGGTCACACCGATCGCTACTACGGAGTCGAGACAGCGCTTTTTAAATGGGAACTGCACCAGTAACCGTTCATCCGTTTTTATCCGTTTCTCACTTACCCACAATTTTGGGAGCATCTACCTTCAAATCTAACGAGTCTGCGCTGACGGCCATCACAGGCGGGGAATTGATTAAACGTCCAAAGGGCGAAGACTGCGGAATATCCAAATTTACGCCAACCAGTCCAAAATTCGCCTGGGCCGTGCTGTTGAAGACCAGAAAACTGCCATCTTGTTGGCTAAAACCAGGGAAAGAAAACCGCTGACGTAGAAGGCTAAATCGTCCCGTCGATCGCATCGCACACAACAACTGATCCCCTTGCCGCACGGTCACTCTTCCCGACTCGCCCGACTCCCAGCGAAACTCCGCCATCTCCTTGGGCAAGCCCCAAATTTCTCGCCCCCCTGCCACGGAATCGGGATTATCGACGTAGATATGAGATACCCAGGCTCCGATCGTTCCTTGCCAACTGACTAACCCCGCCACCACAATTAACTCGTTGTAAGTCAGGTCACCATTTGTATACTGCGAGAGATAAACGCCTCCTAACGTCTTGCCCGGAAGCGAAGGAACGATCGCCAACTCTACCGGAATAAAGGGCGAAGCCTTGGCAATCTCAACTAAATGTAAGCTCAAAAAAGCGTAGCCTTTTAATGTCCAAGGTGCTTGCGGATATCCCATCTTATTAGCTCCCATGATTTAAGATTCAAAGGCTACTTTGCCTACCTGATCTTGGACGAATCAGCAATCAAAAAAGCATCTGTCTTAAGGAATAGTTGAGTATGTTGAACTGGGAGTGAGCGATCGCACTTTTTATTCAAATGAGCGATCGTAAAATCTGCAATTCAAGACGGCTGACAGTCTATTATCAAAACATCTGTCCTTAATCTGATCAAAAACTGAGATAGCTCCTTCAAAGTGTAGATACTGGGCTGATGCTTACTTTCTACACTGTTGAGTAACTTTTAGTGGAGCGATCACGTCATGTCAGACGAGCAACGAATCGAGGAACAGGTGCTCTCAGAAATCGCTAGACAAGGACTCTTTACTCAAATCGAAACGGCTGAAAATATTGAGGTCGATGTTAAGACAGATCTTCTCAAAGCTGTTCAGGGAAAGGTCGATTCTGTTGCAGTGACGGGTCAAGGAATTGTTATTCAAGAAGAGATCAGAGTTGAGCAGTTAGAAATCGAAACCGATCGCATTTCAATTAATCCCTTAAGTGCAATTTTTGGCAACCTCGAACTAGATAAACCTGTTAACACAACTGCTCGAATTGTTTTGACCGAAGCTGATATTAATCAAGCTATTAATTCGGAGTTTGTGAGCCAAAAGATTCCCGCGATCGACCTAAATGTAGAAGGGAAAACCGTCAGACTTGAACTTTTGCTTCCCTTAGAAATTAAGCTGACCGAAGAGACAAAAATGCACATCGGCGGTCAGGCAAAAATTCATCGAATGGAAGGCATTCAGGAAGTCCCTTTTGCGGCAGTCGCCTCACACCGCACTGATTCTCGCCCGATCTTGCTGGAATCTTTTTACTGTGCGCCCGATCGAGGACAATCGATTCCCTTCATGATTGCACTCATGCAAAAAATGCAGGAGATTGCCAACCAACCTTACTTTGAACTCGCACAAAATAAACTTCGCATTGTATCAATGGACGTAAAACCGGGAAGCCTATCCCTCGAAGTCGAAATTCAGGCGAAACAAATTCCTTCACTCTAGGTAAGCTTGATTCGACTTAGCATTTTTTTTTGACTAGTCTTATAAATTTTCTTTGCTTTTTTGGTGTTTGCTCATCTCGCCTGGGAATCTTAACAAGAACACTTTAGGTAAGACAAATCCCGGCGATGAGCCAAGTTCAAGACGTTGAGATGACCTTCTTCTTTCAGAAGGGACTGTATCTAAATAAGACGAAAGCTTACGAAGCTGCAATCTTAAGTTACGAAGCCGCTCTCAATCTTCAGCCCGACTATTCTGATGCGTGGTACAACCGGGGCAACGCCCTGTATCACCTGAAAGATTACGACAATGCGATCGCTAGCTACGATCAAGCGTTGGAGTATCAACCCGGATTCCCCGAAGCCTGGAACAATCGCGGTAATGCCCTGGATGAGCTAGGACGCTACTGTGAAGCCGTTGAGAGCTACGATCGCGCTATCAAATTTAGACCAAACTACTACTGGGCCTGGTACAACCGTGGTATCACGCTGCGAAACATGGAACGCTACGAAGACGCGATTTCTAGCTACGATCGCGCCATTGAGTTCAAACCTGATTATCACTGGGCCTGGTACAGTCGCGGTCTAGCACTTCGCAAACTTGGCAAGCTCGAAAAGGTGATCGCCAGCTACGACAAAGCCTTAGAGTTTAAGCCCGATTTTGAGGAATCCTGGACAAATCGCGGCAATGCGCTCTACCACCTGGGTCAATTTGAAGCTGCGATCGTCAGCTACGATCACGCCCTTAAACTCAAACCCAACCTGCCGACGCTCTGGTACAACAAAGCCTGCTGTTATGCCATTCAGGGCAAGCCAGACCTCGCATTCGAGCATTTGCAGCGAGCGATCGAACTCAATCCCGACGAGTATCGAGAAATTGCTCAAAGCAACGCCGACTTTGATGGACTGCGCCAAGACAAGCGGTTTCGCTCTTTGCTGACCCATCGCTCTCCTCGTGAGGCCTAAACGCTCGCTTTATGTATCCCAGTGAAACCCCGCGACAGAACAGCTATCAGTGGGCCCGCTCGTTATCTCTTCTCAGCAGCTATGGGAAGCATGTTGCCAAACACGAGCAAGTCTTGATGGTCAATCCCGACCACACGAAAGCTTTAATCTGTCGTGGGTATGCGCTTGAAAAATTGGGACGCTATGAGGAGGCGATCGCTAGCTTTGAACGGGCGATCGCCCTTCGTCCTAAGTTTGCGCTGGCCTGGCAGGGGCGAGGCATTTGTTTGGGCAGGCTGTGTCGCTATGAAGAAGCGTTGACTAATTTTAATCGCGCCCTCAAGTTTGAGCCAGATGACTATCGAGGCTGGCAAAATCACGGCAAAACTTTGATGACCCTCTGCCGCTACAAGGAGGCGATCGTCAGCTTTGATCAGGTCTTGACGCTCAAACCAGATAGTTACAAAGCCTGGTACAACCGAGCGGTCGCGCTGGCTTTTCTTGATGATCTTGAGGGGGCGCTGCTTGATTTGGAAATTGCTCTCAAGATCAAACCTCACAGCGATTATGTGTGGAACTACCGGGGCGTGATTTTGAGCAAGCTGAAGCGCTATGAGGAGGCGATCGTCAGCTTTGACAATGCTTTGAAGTTTAACGATCGCAGTTCTGGTGCTTGGTATGGGCGTGCCTGCTGTTATGCCCTTCAGGGAAATGTGGATTTGGTGTTAGAAAGCCTACAGCAAACGTTTCGGTTGTCTCCGCGTCTGGGTCGGGCGATAGTCAGCACGGATGCCAGTTTTTATCCGATTCGGGGAGATGCAAGATTTCGGGAGTTGATGAAGGGTGAGTAGATTGCGGGGGATGGGTGCGTTTTGTGCCTCGACTGGCAGCAGATTTTGGGAAGATTTGATCCGTAACCAAACTGATTTCGATCGTCACGGGTCATGCCCATGCTCCTTAGAAATCGTGTGGCGGATTCTGCGGATTTGGGTAATAGCTTCATCCTTCATCATTTTGCGCTCCAATTAGCTCTAATGGCGTGGAATCACCGAAACGTAAAGGATTTAACTCCAGGACTCAGTGGTGAGGGGACAAACCTGCTGGATTTGAGTGAAGTCGCTGTCAGCCGAAACAAGAATAAGTTTGTGCTGCAAAGCGGTGGCAGCGATCCAAAAGCCGTGATCGTCGAAGCCGAGATTTTGAATGCTGGTTTTGCGACGCTTTGTCTGGTCTTTAGGTGCAAATTGGTTGAACACTGCAATTTTTAGGCGACTGTAAATCATTGCGGTTTCTTCATCAAGTTGATAGAGACCGATCGCGTCGAGAAATGATTGAACAGCTTTGTGGTTTTCAACTTTCTGTGTGGATTTCTCAACCATGTAGAGAAGTTCGCCGTAAGTGATGATGTTAATTCCAAAGCTTGTTTCTGATCGCGATCGCAATTCCGCGATGACACGAGGATGATGATTGATGATGTAACTACAGTGATTTGTATCTAGTAAGTACATGATGAGGGTCAAAATTCTGACTGGGAGCGAGTTTCCTGCACAAATTGGAGACAGTCTTCGAGATCATTTCCCTGCCATGTGTCCACAAATTTAAGCAGGTCTTTGCCCTGTGTCTCTTGTCGTAGGGGTTTAGTCCGACGGAGAGGAAGCGGTTTTAGGTCAGCCAGAAATGTGCTAAACGTCGCTCTAGGGTCGTCGGGTGGCTCTACATTGGGATTCTCTGCGGGTTTGGTGTTTGTGGCTGAGTACAAGACTGACTTTGTTTTCAAAAAGCGAATGAAGTCGATCGCTTCTGCTAAAACTTCGTCAGATGCAGTTTCTAGCTCTTGCAGCAGAATTTCTTTGTAGGTCATGAAGCATTTTCCCGGTAACTGCTTGTCTGGAATTCTAGCAAGAAGCCCGATCGCTCGCCTGAAACTGAGAGATGCGATCGTATCCCCAAAAAAGAAGCCCGATCAACGCGATCGAGCCTTTGAATAAATCTGATCGCAAACGATCGGTACAGGGATCCATCCAACCCAAATGATTATGGAACAAAACAGCTTCCAACTAATCCGATCGCAAAGGATCGGTACAGGGGAGAGTGGGGCATCATCCGTTCACTGACGGCTCTTTGTTTCCAACTAATCCGATCGCAAAGGATCGGTACAGGGCTAGATCGTCGAGCTGGGCTTGGGATATTACTTTGGTTTCCAACTAATCCGATCGCAAATCGGTACAGGCCCGCAGACTTTTGGCATAGGCGCGTTTGGTGTTAGGTTTCCAACTAATCCGATCGCAAAGGATCGGTACAGGTGCTAGAGAAAATTTGCGATGCCTACAAGATTCAGCGTTTCCAACTAATCCGATCGCAAAGGATCGGTACAGGCTTCAAGCTGATGCTGCTGACAGGATGGACTTTACGTTTCCAACTAATCCGATCGCAAAGGATCGGTACAGGTTCGAGGAACGCCTCACCATCGAATTCTACTGGGAGTTTCCAACTAATCCGATCGCAAAGGATCGGTACAGGCTCTGAACAAAAAGCGGCTGAAGTTCTAGCTGGTAAGTTTCCAACTAATCCGATCGCAAAGGATCGGTACAGGATTGATTTTCAACGAGGACGACCTATCGCCTGAGCTGTTTCCAACTAATCCGATCGCAAAGGATCGGTACAGGATTTCTTCCACAAGTTGTAAAAGATGCTTTGAAGTTTCCAACTAATCCGATCGCAAAGGATCGGTACAGACGCAAGAACTCAAGGCACGAAACATCAAACATGGGTTTCCAACTAATCCGATCGCAAAGGATCGGTACAGGCCATCAACCCTGGCGACAAGATCGAAAAGGTGATGGTTTCCAACTAATCCGATCGCAAAGGATCGGTACAGGTATGGGGTCGATCGTGGGGCAGCCAGAATCAGAGTGGTTTCCAACTAATCCGATCGCAAAGGATCGGTACAGGGAAAGGTGAACCATATTATCTGACTTTCTCTCACAAGTTTCCAACTAATCCGATCGCAAAGGATCGGTACAGGCGCTTCAAAGGTCATGCCTACTATGACGATGATGAAGTTTCCAACTAATCCGATCGCAAAGGATCGGTACAGGTTGAGCGTTTCGATCAAGGCCTGCTGACTCTGAGTTTCCAACTAATCCGATCGCAAAGGATCGGTACAGGATCAGACATATCTTTGAAAAATGGAGCATCTAGACGGTTTCCAACTAATCCGATCGCAAAGGATCGGTACAGGGATCAATTAATTCCTTCCAAAAAAGAAGCTGAAACCGTTTCCAACTAATCCGATCGCAAAGGATCGGTACAGGCCATCGAACTCATACCCCAGCCTTATAATCTCAGGGTTTCCAACTAATCCGATCGCAAAGGATCGGTACAGGATCGACCTTGTAGACAACCCTACTCACATCTTGGGTTTCCAACTAATCCGATCGCAAAGGATCGGTACAGGCACCGATACTGTAGTCACTATAGCGAAAGGGGAATGTTTCCAACTAATCCGATCGCAAAGGATCGGTACAGGGCAAAATCCAACATCGTGTCGAGGAACTCAAAAATGGTTTCCAACTAATCCGATCGCAAAGGATCGGTACAGGCAAGCGATCGCGTTTGTACAAACCGTGATGGGAATGTTTCCAACTAATCCGATCGCAAAGGATCGGTACAGGCTAACTTGCCCCTCTGCAACAAATAAGACTTTTTTGTTTCCAACTAATCCGATCGCAAAGGATCGGTACAGGTCTGGCTTCTAGAAACCTCGCCCCGTCAGTATTGTAGAGCCAATTTTGGCAAACCGTTTTTTTGGGGTCAATAAGTCCTCCTTTGTTGAGAATGATTTGACCTCAGATCCTCGAAACCCTTGCTACAAGCAGATGACAAACCTCTACGATAGAATGCGGGTTTCAGCCGACGAGCTACCTTTGCCAAAATTCGCTACTCCTCACCCCAAAGTCGCCGAAACCCATAAGGTTCTCCCTGCAAAAACTCCAAAAATTGCTCACACTCCCGCGACTCATCCGGGAAAATCGTCAACCACTCCAAAAACTCAGACGTGACTCTCGGCTGCGGCTTCTCCTTGGGATCTTGCGTCTTCTTCACCAACCTCACCTTTGGGTACATGCGATGCCACAACCGCCCAATCTGCCCCACCTTCCCCGTCATGGTTGCCGACTGCGATCGATACAGCGACCCCTCCCGCTGCACCCCCAAAATCTTCTCCTGATACGCCCCATGAAACCAGCGAATCGCCTCACTCTCATCCACACTATTCGCCAACCGCCCCCACACCTGCACCGATCGCGGATGCCACGCCTCCCGCCACTCCGCCGCCCACTCTGGTCGAGAAACCTCCCCCTGAAGCCGCATCCACTCCGCCGCCGCCTGCCGCACCTTATCGACAAACTCGCCCAACTTCTCCGGCGATCGCACCTGCACATCGCGCCCCAACGCCCGATCGCCCACCCACTGCCAATGACAGCCGATTAGCGGTTTCGGACGATCGTAATAATCCTCAAAAAACAACCGATGATCCGATCGTCGCCAAGACTTGCCAAACCCACCCAACACCATTGCAAACTGCATCAACTTCTCCAGCAATCGCTTGAGTGTTTCCTCCTGCGTTGGGTCTAGCAATTCCCTTGCCAACACCAAACTCAATTCTCCCTCCACCTCATATCTAATTTGCTCATAAGATGTTCCTTCCTGAAATCGAGGCAACGCCAACCGCGACTCCTGAAACCGCAGCCCCACCAGTCCCACAACCCCATGACCGCTCACCCCACCAAACAGCGTTTCCACCAATCGCGTCGCCGTTTTTGCATCCGTCAGTCCGCCAAAAATTCGCAGTGCATGACCACGCAGTCCCGATCGCAACAAACTAGGCCGAAACTCACTCTCACCATTTAGCAACTTAGGCGCTTGTCCCTGTCCCTTAATTCGAGTGCGATAGAGAACCTTTAGCCCTTGACTTACGGTGCCTTGACTTACGGTGTTAGAACCCGTCTCCACATGTCCGTAGCCTGCGGCCACTCGACTGCCCAGACCTGTGGCGATCGCCCGTTCCCAGATCTGCCAAACCTCCGCCCAATTCACCGCTTTGGCACTGCTCGAAATCCCAAACCGCAACGTCGGCTTATACAGCGAAATTTGAGCAAACGCACTCGACTTTTTCGCCTGATCTTCGACCTGCCAGCCCTGCTGCGGATGCACAATATCCACCAGTCCTTTTGTCCAAGTGGTGTCGATTGGATAGCCTCCCTGAAATCGCAAAATTCCTGGTTGTTCAAGGTTGCCGCAATAGAGTGCCGCTTGTTCTGATGTGCAAGCCCGACGAAACAGACCTTTCATACTGCTCCCCGGATAAAACACCCAGCCCCGCGCCCCAATCACCGGACGAATCGCACTATCATCCAGTCCGCTATTGGTAATCAGCCGCCAGGTAATCGTGTAAGTGCGAGTTTGCACCTGTTCTCCAGCATCAGGCAATTCGGGATAAACCTTATCTACCCATTCATCAGCCCACAACACCGCATCCGGTTCTTCGCCTTTGACGAGACGCTGAAGTTGACAACGCCCATTCACCTGTGCGCGAAACATCATCGGCACTTTTTTGTGTGGCTCAGGAATCACTGTCATTGTTCAATTTCCCCACTTTATAGCGTTGTGTCCACCAGACAATGCAATCACAGAGTTGAGTCAGCACTGCCAGGATTACACGCTGCTCTTTTGGCTCTAATTCCCACAATCTTTCTGACATCGATCGCACTTGATCGACATTATTCACATTCACGTTGTCATTCGGAATCGTCACGCCAGATTTCTGCATGATTTCAACCAATTGATCCCACGTTTCTTTCCAGTAATCCGATTTGTCTTGTTCTTTACCACTCAGGCGTAAATGTTCACCCCAAAAGCGCTCCAGCCCATAGGAAACGGCCATTCGCATTTTGTAAGACTGATTCAGCGATTGCGGATCTCGTGCCCTGGCATTGAGCACTAATTTTTGAGCAGCGCGATCGAGGTCATAAGATTTCCAAGCCATGATTATTTGTCTCCTGCAAGCGTGACACGACAGCGACCAAACCCGATCGATTCCAATCCGCCAAAATACAACTCAGAAGATTGCGTCTCAAACGGCTGCCATCCGGGTTGACGAAGAGCGATCGGAAACACCATCACACTGCCTTCTGGCAGCGCTTCCACATTAAAAAACGCTCCGCCATCCACTTTCTTCTCGGTATCTGACAGCTTGACTCGACTCTGACGATAGAGTGCCATATCGTGAATCATAGCGATGTCATTGTCGTCAACTACAACAAGATTATTAGGGTTCAACTTCACTTCGGGCGGAATCCAGTCTGAAAGCTCGGCTTCATGTTCCAGTTCCAAAAACCCTAAATTGAAGAAGAGAATTTTGCCTCTAGCTTCTACTTGTCTACCCTGTAAGCCTTTTGGAGCAGTGTAGGGGCGCGGCAAATCAGCCTTAATTTGAGCAATTTGCTTGTAGCGTTTCAGCAACCACGGACAAGTGACCCACACCACAGGCTGACCCGGACAAAACACAGGCAACCAGACCAGAGAAGCATATTCAAACTTAACAAAGGCTTCCGTTGTCTCAGAATCATTGGACGCAACTGATTTACCATACCAATGATTGTCATTGATTAAAGCTGGAACCTGGATGTCCTTCTTCTTAGCCTGAAATTTTAGCCATTCTAATCGAGAGAGCAGCTTTTTCTTACCACCCTCCTCAACCTCAATTTTCTCTAATTTTGGATCAGGAATGGCTACTTGTTTAGCTTCAAGTTCGACTTCTAACCACCGCTGCTCCAGCCATTCCAACCGAGAAAGCAGCTTTTTCCTGTTACCCTCTTCAACTTCAATCTTCTCTACTTCTGGATCGGGAATGGTTATTTGTTTGGCTTTAAGCTGGTCTTCTAGCCACCACTGTCGTTTTTGCCGCATATCTGCCCGAAACCGACCGCGAATCGAACTCCCTGGAATAATGCCCGTCTGCGTAAACTGATCCCGAAAAATCAGGTTGAGATTGCCCGTCTCTTCTCCGGCACTCGCCCCGATATGTAGGGGAGCCAGCGTTTCCAAAATGCCATAACGTTTGGTGTACATTCAGCGGTTCCTTTTGTGTAAATTCTGCACTCTTCCCAGCGTTGAAGATTATTTTTCTAATCTGATCACTCCAACGGTAACGCCAATCCACAACCCCATCGTTTGAGTGACGGCCCTTCTTTGGGGAACCAGTCGATCGACCATTCCTCCCAGGATTCTAACGGTTCCTCCAGCACGTACACCGTTCCAGCAGAGACGGCATAGCGTCCGCGTGAGAGCAATTTTGGCTGATGTGGCTGATGAATATCATTTTTGTGTTCATCAATGCGATTGCCCAAACGATATCGAAAGGGAGTTGGCCGATCGGTCAGCATCGTTTTCACCGACCACACGGTAGTATTCTCGACAGACTGCCCCAGCGATCGCTGATGATTTTGAGGAATCGGTTCTCGATAAGACAATCGATTCGATCCCCAAATCGCAGGCGTGATCAGCGCAAAGCATCGTCCCACAGCTTGCTTAAATAAGTCATGAGTCGATTGGCTCAAGTCGTGACAAGTGACCTCGACCATGTGACCCTCTCCGCCAAAGCGATACCATCCCGGCTCGATCGCCAGATTCGAGAGATAAATCAAACAGGTTTCGGGATGCATCTGCACTGAATTTTCCAGAAACAAACTCCCCTGATCATCTGCTGAATCGACCACGCGCCGTTCGTTATCTCGCAGCCTGGGATGCAGGTGGGGCAAAAATTTCCACGGGTCAGCATAGACGGTTAGCTTGTCTTTGAGGTGCGAAATTTGATCGGCGTTCATTGGTTCTGCTAAAGATTGCCAATTGTCGATCGCCACCCATCCCCCGCTCTGAGCTTTGCCACCCGGTTCTTTGTCGGTATGCCATTGCTCGCCATCCCACTTTAGGTGAGCCGTGATGTGTCCTGGCTGAAGTGGTTTTTGGGGCTGATGCGGAGGCGTGTGAGTGTGAAAGTTGAGCGGCATGGGCACATGGAAGTTTTGCGGATTGTCACTCTTTGCCCAAAACGGCCCCGCAAGTTGTAAGTCCTGAATTGCAGTATTGCCATCATAGGCAGCAGCAAACAATCCCGATACAACCGCAGCACTGGGCGGAAAATGGCTCCCCGATCGACCCACTAAGTTTTCGGGTGACAAAAATCGTCCTGCACTGCCGTAAAGCAATCCCAACGGCTCAATTTGAATCAAATAGTTGAACATCGCATTTAACTCCAATCTCGATGCAAATGAAACCCAACTTTGGCGAGATTAATCACCCAATCGTTGAGCGCACGGTTAACTTCGTCAGGAGGACAGTGTTTCTTGTCGCCCAAAATGCCTGCAAAGATTGGACGATCGCGTTCATCGTAGCAATTCCACCAGTTTGTCTCGTTGAGTAAGTCCTCCTTTTCACCGAAGTATGCCTGAAACAGTGATTTAGTGACTTCTATATCGATGTCATTCCCATTACCAAAAGCGTGTCGAGATTCGAGAACAGCGACATCGTTGTAGAGATGAACCCATTTCTGTTTGCCTTCACGATCGCGATACTTTTCCAATAATCCGTCTTCCAAGATCCACCACGGACAGACCCATTCTAGATAAGTGCCACTGTTGAATAAGATGCGAAAATTGATACGATCGCGTCCTTTCTGTTTCGCGACTTTTTCAGCTTCGCGGCAGTGTTGCAAAACTTCTCGCTGAGGTACTTTCGCTCCTGCCCACACAAACCCCACGCTGACATCGATCGGTTTATCACTTGGTTTATCCCAAACCTGCGTCTTGAAGTGTGTAAAAAACTTTAAGCATTCGGTTGTTTCGATTTGCTTGTCTGCATTGAACAACACACCCAAAAAGTCATCACCTCCAGCGTAAACAATTCGACTATTTTGACCTGGAAGAGGCTTCTCTGCTGCTGTTAAAGTTTTGGAATTTTGGCGATCGACTAAATCTTTTCCCCATTCACGCATGGTTTTGCTGAACTTTTTGATCTCGTCGGGTGGTTGATCTTTTAGATAGCTTCCTGCACCGTCCCCATCGCCCTGAAACCAGCCTGTCCAATACTTCGACTCATGCCGATTCAACTCTCTAAAAGATTCAGGACGTAATTCTCGTTCGATCTCACTCACCAATTGTTCTAATTCATCCAGCTTGCTCTCATCGTCAATCCGTAGAACAGTCTGGAGATTGTTGCGGAGTCGTCGAGCGATTAACCCGTGAGTAATCAAACGTTTAACCAGTTCGGGGATGCTGAGTTCTTCACGAGGGTCAATGAATGCTTCACCGAGTTTGTCACTGAGTTGTTTATAGAACAGTTCGACTTTGGTTTTTTGCTCCTGATAGTTGTAGCGGCGTGGATCGGCAATGCGTCCGAGTTCGGGATAGGCGATCGCATCACTTCCAGACAATGTAGAGCTTTCTCCTGTCCAATTGATGCCCGTCCACTGGCGCGATCGCTTGGTTTCACTTAGCCTGTTTTTGACTTCAGTAATAGTTTCACGAGGTTCTCCATGCACACAAAAAAACTCCCAGGCATAATTTGCCCAGAGGCTCCAATCCCGCTCCCAGTGATAGTGCCAGCGCTTGCCATTTGGGTCAGATTCGAGAGTTTCCTGAACCCACACACGGCACGTTTCTACAACACATTTCCAGGCTTGATCAAATGCATCTTTGGCGACGGTTGCATCAAACTTCCCTTCGATAATGATGACGTTGGGCAGCCCTTGAGCAACATTGGTTAGTGCAGGAGAGATGATCGTGAATCTTCGACTTTCGGCAGCGTGGCAGACTGACCAGGAGAGAAAAGAAAGCAGGTAGGAGCTTCCGTAGAGGTCACGGAGTTTGCGAGAGTTTTCGATGAAGCCTTGAATGGGGGCGAAGGTAACCGCCGTATAGGAAGATGAGTCTGAAGGGTTGGGCATGGAGGCTGAAACATTTTTGCAGGGCGAAGCCTATTCCTAATTCACCTCTGTTAGCGTTGATTCCCGGAAGACTCCGTAAAATTGCGGTGTTTTTTCGTTAAAAGTACTTAAAAGTCTGGCGGACAACCATAGAGTAGGACTAAAATTGTGAGGGTCAGGCGATCGCCCAAAGGCTGATTCTTGCGTTGACCCCCGCAAATCGCTCATCCAGCATAGGTTTCACGGCTCAGAGTGGAGACTTTTTTCTCAATAATCCTTTGCTTATTGACTCTGAAAATGACCCCCACAATTTTGAGGCTTGAAACGCGCTCTGGGTAAGGCTCCTACAAAGGCGGGGTTTCCGATCAAGTGCGATCGGATTAGTTGGAAACACTATGATGATCTCTCCAGGTGCTCCCATAACAGTTTCCGATCAAGTGCGATCGGATTAGTTGGAAACCCGTAAGAGTGACGATACTGTGTAAGCAATTCGTGTTTCCGATCAAGTGCGATCGGATTAGTTGGAAACTCTTTCCCTCAAATACCTGAAATACCCCCATATCTGGTTTCCGATCAAGTGCGATCGGATTAGTTGGAAACATGATGCAGATCCGCGGCGTATTTAATCACAACCGTTTCCGATCAAGTGCGATCGGATTAGTTGGAAACGCTGTCAGGGTGTGCTGTTGCGCGAAAAATTATTGTTTCCGATCAAGTGCGATCGGATTAGTTGGAAACGCTGCGAGACTTTGGTCACCGTTGCGAAGTGCATTTGTTTTCGATCGAGTGCGATCGAATTTCTAAAAAGCTCGGTCAGAACGATCGGGCTTCTTTTTTGAGCGTGAAACGCGATCGCACTCAATCTCACTTCTTGTTAAAATACAGACCTGCTCAAGGCTCTTTCAGACCATTGCACAACAGCATCATGGCTAGAACTTATTGCCAACGCTGTCGCCGCTCTCTGAGTCCCAAACTATTTGATTGGAAAAAGTGGGAAGACAAGCCCTTTCAGATCTGTGAACCCTGTATTAGCCAGCTACGACGACAAGGAGAAACGATGGAAAGCGCACAAACCTGAAAGTGAAACCATGATTCAAGTCATCCTGCAAGAGCGTGAAGGCGGAGAACGCGAAGTCGAAACCCCTGCTGGCGCGATCGACCTCCTCACCGATCAAGAAGTCATTGAAATCAAACACGTCCACAACTGGAAAGACGCGACAAAAGTACTGGTCTATCAAACCTATTTTCCCGATCGCAAACCCAGAGTTCATTTATTTGGTGGATACAGCAAACAAACCAAAGCTACGATCGAAGAAGCATTTGGCAAATTAGGCATTACGCTAACCTGGGAACGCGATCCTTTCTGAAGAGTTTGCGATCAGGTTTGTTGGTCTGCAAAGCGATCGTTGCGGTCTACAATCTGAATTGCTTCCGTGCGATCGCTTCGACTTCAACCGTGAAACGAGACACCATTTACTATCAGATCTTCAAACGCTTCCCCGAACTCCTGTTTGAACTGGCTGATCTGCAATCTCTGCACCCTCAGAACTACCGCTTCGACTCCGTAGAGGTCAAAGAAACCTCCTTTCGCATTGATGGCGTATTTCTCCCAGTCGAAGGCGCAACGCCCAGAACCATCATTTTTGCCGAGGTGCAGTTTCAGAAAGACGAATCCCTCTACCATCGCTTCTTCACCGAATCCTTGACCTACCTCTATCGCAATCAAACACGCTACGACGATTGGTATGGCATCTTGATTTTTCCGTCTCGCACTATTGAACCATCCAATCTCACGCTTCATCGTGCGTTACTCAACAGCAGTCAAGTCTATCGAATCTATCTCGAAGAATTAGACACCCTCGACCAGCAGTCCCTCGGCTTAAGCCTGCTTCAGCTTCCCATTGCGTCTGATGCCGAAATGATTCAACAAGCAAAGCAACTCATTGCACGAGTTGGGCAAGCATCTATTCCATTGATTGAAAAAGACGAGATAATCGAAGTGATCAAAACGATCGCAATCTACAAATTCTCCAACCTGAGTCGAGAGGAGGTCGAGTCGATGTTAGGACAAAGCTCACAAGAAACTAGAGTCTATCAAGAAGCCAAAGCCGAAGGAAAAGCTGAAATGTTGCGAGTGACAGTTCCTTTACTAATGGAAGCTGGAATGAGTGTAGAGCAAATCGCACAGCGCCTTGATGTGGATCTCGCAACCGTCCAGAAAGCAGCACAACAGTAGTCATTGGTGTTGGCAACGAAATTGAGTCTTGGGCAGGAAGATGTCAGGCCTCCAGTCGGCAGCGATCGGACTCGTTAGAAACTTTGTGAAAATTTCACCCAAGTTAAAAACAGCCGATCGTTTGCTCAAAAGAGGGGACACGATCGAGCGTGTTGCTGAAGACGTTGACCTTCCGATCGCAGCAGTTCGTCAAATCGCAGGTCATCTCAAACTACATTTCGCAAACTTGGACATTGGGCAAGCGAGAATCCATTAAGCGATTCATCCAGCCTTCGAGATATTTGCGGTTTGCTTGTTGTTCTTGAAGATCTGAGGTGTCGATCGCAAAGGGCATTAAGCCTAAAATTGCAGCCGTTGTGACACAAAACATGGATTTCTGAAAGCTGATGCAAATTCTCACGCGCAAATCAGTTTCACCCCGCTCACAAACCTGATAAAAGTCTCGCAAATAATCAGGCAGATAGTGACGCAAATCCTGCATCAGCAGCGTCGGAGGAATACCAGCGCCCCCAGTCGGCAACGGATCAGCATAGAGAACGCCGTAATTAAAGCGATCGGTGTCGGGTGAGATCTGTTGAGCTTGCGCGTTGTAAGAAACGGTGCCCATAAAGGGAAATGACTTCAAGAAAACGGCTTCGACATACGGCACGGCCGCATCCATTAAAAACGTCAGATTGGCAGACTTGGGAATAATCTCGTAAGTGCTGTCACCAATTTTCACCGCATAGGTAATGGGCACACTTGCCGCATTGACTAATCCATCTTTGACATGGGCAACCACATCGGGAATAGCTCGAATTTCGCCTGCATCGTAGCGATCGGACAGTTCAAAAAACATCTTGCTCATAATGTTCCAAAACTGACCCAGCGCACTGTAATAGCAAAGCTGCCTGATCTGTTCGGGGATGAATTCTGGAAACGCTTTAGCCAACCCTCTAATTGGCAGATTCCTCTTGAGTTTGGCTTGAGTGGCCTGCTGCACCAGTTCTTCAAATTGGGGAGAATCGAGGTATTTATCTAACCCGCCGCCGCCGTGCCACATCATCGCTTTCATGCAGTACTCAGCGAACTCGTAGTTGATACGATCGTGCCACCAGTGCTTGAGTAGTTTATTAAACGAAACGTCGCCGTTAAAGTATTTGAAAAACGGAAACAACACTAAAAACTGATCTTGTGAAATGTAAGTGAGATTGCGCCAGTAAGCATCTAAGACAACAGCATAGCTTTTGAGAACGCCCACGACTTCGATCACATTGTCCGGCGAATCAGGCAGAAGTGCGCCCCCAGATTCCAGGCGATCGATGATCTCAGTTAGGGGGTGGTTTGAGGGCTTGCGGGTGGTGCTGACCATAGAGGGAGGATGAGGGATGAGGGATGAGGGATGAGGGATGAAGGGCTAATTGTTGGGGGTGATTGGGTTTTCGGTGGCGATCGTTTGGATAGTTGGGGACGGGGTGATGATGCTTTTGAAGGGTTTGGTGGCGATCGTTGGATAGTCGGTCAACATGGCGGTCGTCGTGGTTTCTGTCCAGCGGACTAGCCAGTTGGGTTGTAGTCCCAAAACGACAATTAATGCAGCGAGGACGAAACCTGGCAAGCGTTCTGACCAGGGCACTTTGGGAAGGTTGGAAAACTGCTCTGGAAGCCGACCGAAAAAGGTGCGGTTGACTAGCAGTAAGAAATAAACCGCCGTCAAGCCAGTGCCTACCATTGAGAGTAGCGTTTGAACTGGGAAAATAGGGAAGCTGCCGCGAAACACTAAAAATTCTGAAATAAAGCCAATCATGCCGGGAATGCCTGCGCTGGCCATCACGCCGACCACCATCAGACTGCCAATAATCGGTAAACCGCGTTCTGGATTGAGCAAGCCTTTGAGAACAGTAATGTCGCGAGTGCCTGTTTTTTTATAAACCACACCCACTAACACAAACAGCATGGCTGAGATTAAACCATGACTGACCATCTGAAAAACCGTTGCCAACAAGCTGAGAGGAGTCGCTGCCGCCGCCGCTAGTAAAATGAAACCCATGTGCCCGATCGAGCTATATGCCACCATTTTTTTCATGTCGGTTTGAGCGATCGCCGTAAATGCCCCAAACAAGACGCTGACTACGGCCCAGGTCGCTAACCAGGGAGCCAAAATCGCCCAGGCTTCAGGAAATAGACCCAGCCCAAATCGAATCAGTCCATAGGTTCCTAGTTTCAGTAATACACCCGCCAACAACACAGAAATGGGCGTAGAGGCTTCAACGTGAGCGTCAGGCAGCCAGGTATGTAAAGGGAATAGCGGAATCTTAATTCCAAAACCGATGAGAATCGCACCCAGCAATACAAACTGAGTCGCTAATGGCAATCCCTGAGAAAGCGCCGGATTATACTCAAAGGAATGGGAGCCACCCAGCCAGGTTAATCCTAAAAATGCTGCTAAAATCAAAATTCCTGAAACGGCGGTGTAAATCAAAAATTTGGTTGCTGCATAGCCGCGTCTCGCTCCGCCCCAAATGCCAATCAGCAAGTAAAGGGGAATCAGTTCGATTTCGTAGAATAGGAAAAACAGCAGTAAGTTCTGTGCCAAAAATGCGCCAGCGATTCCCGTGTTGAGCAGCAGCACCAATGAGTAATAGAATCGAGGACGTTCAATTTCAACATCGCTACAGTAAATGGCAACGATCGTCAAAAAGTTTCCCAAAACCAGCAACGGTAGAGACAATCCATCCAGTCCCAGCCGATAAGTCAAGCCCAGCGAATCGAGCCAGGGAATGTCTTCTTGAAACTGAAAGCCAATGCTAATCGCATCAAACTGACTGGCAATTACAATCGTCCAGGTAAACACGATCGCACTAAAAGCTAACGCAATTTGCCGAATCCGACGGGGGGCGATCGTTCCTGGCAAAACCCCAATCAGGAGCGCTCCGACAACTGGAATCCAAACTAAAGCACTGAGCATAATTCAAAGTTTTGAGGGTTGAGGTTTGAGAGTTAAGTGTCAAATGCTTTTGGCTAAAACATCAAGCTCAAAAGAGATTCCCACATTGACCAGGTGAGGACAATACCCAGCACACCAACGCCAATGAGAATGGTCAACATATACGCTTGAGATTGACCTGAAACGCTATATTTCAAACTTTCACCACTGAAAATAGAAGCTAGTCCAACCAGATTGACAACGCCATCGACAATGTAGCGATCGAACCATGCACTAAATCGTGAAATGGTGCTGACGACAAAAACGACGGTGACGCGATAGAGGCGATCGACGTAAAAATCATACGCCAGCAAATCCTGTGCAAATCGCAAGGGTGCTTGAATCGGTCTCGACCAGTTATAGTTCAGCGTGATAGTGGCTCCCAAGATCAGACCTGCCAACCCTGAGCCAACCAGCATTATCGAAGCGGGCCCATTCAAATAGCGCCAGTTGGGTAACACCGCCAGCTTTTGCAAAATTAAGGGAATCGTCAACGTAAAGACGGTCAGCGTCACCAGCGGCACCGCCATCGTCCAGGGCACTTCAGGCGCACGACGAGTTTTAGGCTTCGAGTTGCCCAGAAACACCAGACGAAAGACGCGAGTTAAATTTAAAGCGCTCAAAGCGTTGGTTGCCAAAACGACGATCACAAGCCAGGGCTGGTCATACCAAAAGTCATCCAGTCCGCGCTCTAAGGCCCAAAATCCGCCGAGGGGAAGTAGCCCAATCAAGCCCGCCGAACCCACGACAAACGCTGATGTAGTGGCTGGCATCTTTGACCACAAGCCGCCCAATTCAGTAATATCCTGACAGCTTGTTGTAGCAATGACCGATCCAGTACTCATAAACAGCAATGCTTTCGCGATCGCGTGAGCAAACAACAACAACAGCGCAAATCCTGACCAATTCATGCCCACCGCGACAAAAACCAATCCCAGGTAGGCGCTCGTGGAATGGGAAAGGGCCCGCTTCATATCAATCTGAGCGATCGCGACGAGAGAAGCCCCGATCGCCGTCATCGACCCTAACACCACCAGCGCGGTCGAAGCCACGGGCGACAAAATTAGAATTGGCTGGAGCTTGATCAACACATAGGCCCCGCAGCCAACGACAACAGAATTTCTCAGAATCGAAGCAGGGTTGGGCCCTTCCATCGCTTCATCTAGCCACAGGTGCAGGGGGAATTGGGCACATTTCCCGATCGGGCCCGCAATCAGCGCCACCCCCAATAGAGCCGAAACTGTGGGCGACAGTTCAGCCGTTTCTGCCCAATCGTATAAGTCAGGAAAATTCATGCTGCCAGCAAACGTGGAAAGCGCCACAACGCCCATCAGTAGCAGAATATCACCGACGCGCTTCGTCAGAAAAGCATCTCGCGCTGCCGTGACTACCAGGGGTTGAGCATACCAAAATCCGACCAGCAGATAAGTCGAGAGGGTCAGCAACTCCAGCAGACAATACGTGAGCAGCAAAGAATCGCTAACAGCTAAGCCACTCATCGCCGCTTCAAAAAAGCCCATCAGCGCAAAAAATCGAGCCAGCGCCCAATCTTTCTCCATGTAACCCAGGGCAAACAGTTGCGCCAAAAGACTCAGGCCTGTGATCAGTTCCATCGCGCCCACACTGGTCGAAGAAATGTCTAGCGTGAAAGACAAATCCAGGTCAACCGCTTTGAACCAATGCAGAGTCAATTGTTGTGATTCTTGTCCCCAGGTGGCCGTAAACAGGGCTGTGCCGTGAAAAAATGCGATCAGCGTCGTCAAAAGGTTGAAATAAGCGGCGGGCCGTGGGCCAGTATTGCGAATCGCGCCTGTAGACCACGGTAACGTCAGGATCGCACCGAGCAATCCATAACACGGAACCCACCAGCTTGTTTCGATGAGGAACTGTTGCATTGAGTCTGTCCTTCGCCTGAAAAAATCTGCTAAAAACACCCCCCAAGGAGTTCTTGGAGAGCCGAATGGTTATGAAGCTTTAGAAAAGATGTCTTTTAATTTGTCTAAACTTCAGCTTACCGCTTAAACCCACCAAAACACAATGCGATCGCGATGCGGCCGACCGAGAAGCCAAATCATGTAGAAACGTAACTCTATGTGTATAAATGTGACTTATGTTCAATAAAGTTCTCTATAAAGTGGGTTGAAAAGAGTCTATGATGACTTCTGTAGAATCTTCCAACAAATTTAAGACTTCCTTCGGTACGTGGTGGGAACTTCAGACTTTGAATAAGTTTAGATTATCCCTAAGATTTGCAACAATCATTAAAGGTTATATTGTCAAGTGTGTCACCCACCCCATATTCTTAATAAAGAACACAGTGGAAGCCTTGATAAAACTTGAAATGATGGATGTCCCCGTCCACAAACTTTCTTGGATTTAGGTAATTAGTTTCACTTATCAGGAGTTTAGAAATGCCGATCGCTGTGGGAATGATTGAGACGCTGGGGTTTCCGGCTGTTGTAGAAGCCGCAGACGCAATGGTGAAGGCCGCCCGCGTTACGCTGGTAGGCTACGAAAAGATTGGTAGCGGTCGCGTCACGGTGATCATCCGGGGAGACGTTTCTGAGGTGCAAGCCTCGATCGCCGCTGGGATTGAGAACGTCAAGCGCGTAAACGGGGGACAAGTCCTGTCTACCCACATCATCGCTCGCCCCAATGAAAACCTGGAATATGTCTTGCCAATTCGATATACCGAAGCGGTTGAGCAATTCCGAAGTTAGAGGATGGACTGGGGACATCAGACCTGTGACATTAGACTCCAGAGCATTCAGATACATGAGTGAGCAAAAAGTCTAAAGCCTAAAGTCCGATGACCAGGCGACTCGCGATCAAGTTCGATGTTTAGAAACAGATTGGAAGGGAGAATTAACGATGGCTATTGCAGTTGGCATGATTGAGACCTTGGGCTTCCCCGCAGTGGTAGAAGCCGCAGACGCAATGGTGAAAGCCGCTCGCGTCACGCTGGTAGGCTACGAAAAGATCGGAAGCGGTCGCGTTACAGTAATTGTGCGCGGTGACGTGTCCGAAGTTCAAGCGTCCGTGGCTGCTGGGATTGAGAACGTCAAGCGTGTGAACGGGGGACAAGTCTTGTCTACCCACATCATTGCTCGTCCTCACGAAAACCTGGAATATGTGCTGCCGATTCGATACACCGAGGCAGTTGAGCCGTTCCGTGAGAGCGTGAGTGGCATTCGCCCGCTTAACCGTCCATAACGCCTGATGCACATTGCCAAAGTTCGCGGCACCGTTGTCAGTACCCAAAAAGAACCCAGTCTTAGAGGCGTAAAGTTTTTGCTCTTACAACTCTTAGACGAGGCAGGGCAGCCGCTCCAAGAATTTGAGGTGGCTGCTGACAACGTAGGAGCAGGGGTAGACGAATGGGTTTTGGTGAGCCGTGGGAGTGCTGCCCGTCAGGTTCCTGGAAGTGAGCAGCGTCCTGTTGATGCTGCGGTGGTTGCCATTATTGACACCGTGAGTGTGGATGGGCGATCGCTCTACAACAAAGGAACCCAGTACTAGAAATCCTTTCAAACGTCGCTGCGTCTCGACCCGTCAGGGCAACTCAGAAACGGAGCGAAAAAGGTTTGAACTCATGCTTTTGATTTAACTTCAGACCCGCGCAGAATGCGATCGCAGTCAACTCCCCGCAAGCCTGCGATCGATCTGGCGCTTTCCAGTTAGGAGAAATTTTGTTATGGCAGTCCGTAGTTATGCGGCTCCGCCCACCCCCTGGTCACAGAGTCTCGCTGAACCTCAAATTCATCACACCGCTTACGTTCATTCGTTTTCCAACATCATCGGAGATGTGCGAGTGGGCGAAGATGTGATGATTGCGCCGGGTACGTCGATTCGGGCAGATGAAGGGCACCCGTTTCATATTGGTGACGACACAAATATCCAGGATGGAGTCGTCATGCACGGGCTGGAGCAGGGTCGAGTCGCGGGAGATGATGGCGAAGCCTATTCGATCTGGGTCGGTAGTCGGTCTTCGCTGACACACATGGCGCTGATTCACGGGCCGTGTTATGTGGGCGACGACTGTTTTATTGGGTTTCGCTCGACTGTGTTTAATGCACGAGTGGGCAACGGTTGCGTGGTGATGATGCACGCGCTGGTGCAGGATGTGGAGATTCCGCCTGGAAAGTATGTGCCTTCTGGCGCGGTGATTACCAGTCAGCAACAGGCCGATCGCTTGCCCAATGTCCAAGAGTCAGATGTCAAGTTTGCGTCTCACATTATTCATATCAATGATGCGCTGCGATCGGGTTATCGCTGTGCCGACAATATCGCTTGTATTGCCCCAATCAGAAACGAAATGGCGAGTCCTACTATGAATCAATCTCCTTCAACTGCCAGTCGTGCCAACGGTTCGGGCAATGGCAGCATCGTCGAACACGTCCGTCAACTGCTGTCTCAAGGCTACAAAATTGGCACCGAACACGCTGACAAGCGGCAGTTTCAAACCAGTTCTTGGAAGACCTGTGCGCCCATTCAATCGACGCGCGAATCCGATGTAATCAATGCGCTTAATGCTTGCCTGGTGGAGCATAGCGGTGAATATGTGCGGCTGATCGGCATTGACTCCAAAGCCAAAAAGCGCGTCCTAGAAACAATTATTCAGCGACCGGGCGAACAAGCTGCCCAACTTGCGTCGAATGGATCTGCTTCCTACAGCGCTTCGTCCTACAGTAACGGGAACGGGCACGCCGCATCAGGCTCTTTGGACGGGTCGATCGTGGCTCAAGTCCGTCAGGTTCTTAGTAAAGGTGGACGGATTGGGATCGAACACGCCGATAAGCGTCAGTTTCAGACAAGCTCCTGGAAGAGTGCGGCCCCCATTCAAGCCACTAACGAATCGAGCGTGATTGCGGCGCTAGAAGCGGCCATGGCGGAACATCGCGGTGAATATGTGCGCTTGATTGGCATTGATCCGAAGGCCAAAAAGCGGCTCTTGGAAACGATCGTTCAGCGTCCTGATGGCAAGCCTGTTGCTCACGGTCACAAGTCTGCGACGAATGGAAATGGGGCAACCGCTTCTCGCGGCAACGTTTCGGTCAGTGCAGGTGGCGGCGTGGCGGATCATATTCGTCAATTGCTGGGACAGGGAGCCGCGATCGGGCTAGAGTTTGCCGATGAGCGCCGATTCAAAATCAATTCCTGGAACAGTGCGCCATTGCTCCAGGCTCGGTCTGAAGGCGAAGCGATCGCCGCTTTAGAATCCTTCATTGCAGAACACAGCAGCCACTATGTCCGTCTGGTTGGAGTCGATACCCAAGCCAAGAAGCGAGTGTTAGAAACTGTGATTCATCGTCCCGGCAAAACGCCCGAAACTTCATTGGTTCTCGATCCGCCGATGTATGCTCCGCCTGCCGCTAAAAATAACTACTCGACCCCAGCTTCGGGCAGTCAAAAGCTGAGTGGTGAAGCGGTGGATCAGGTGCGTCAACTGGTGCGTCAAGGCGCTCGAATCGGTTTGGAGTATGCGGATGTGCGTCGCTATAAAGGCGGTGCTTGGCAAACGGGTGCTTCGATTCAAGCGGGTTCTGAATCCCAGGCGATCGCCGCGCTCGAATCCGCACTGTCTGAATATGCAGGTCAATACGTCCGTCTGATTGGCACCGATCCCAAGGCAAAACGCCGCGTCGTTGAGCTTGTGATTCAAAAGGCTGGAAAGTAAATAGTTGTGAATTTTGAGTTTTGGGTTTTGCGTGGGCAATCCATTCAGAATTCAGAACTCAAGATTTGGGACTCAAGAATTCTTGAACGATGGATTTTTTGTCGCTGCAATTACGCTCGATCGACACTGCTCATTATTTTGTGAGTGGGGATGTCACAATTCAAGCAGGAAGTGCGATCGGGTCGGGCGTTTTGATTCAAGCTGACCCTGGTAGCCGCGTTGTGATTGGTACTGGGGTTTGTATTGGGCTTGGCTCCGTGATTCACGCGCATGGGGGAACGATCGAGATTCAGGAAGGTGCCAACATTGGGGCGGGGGCGCTGCTGGTGGGCGCAATGAAAATTGGGGCGCGTGCCTGTATTGGATCTGCCTCGACGCTGCTTGATAGTTCTGTAGAAGCGGGCGGTCTGGTGCCGTCGGGGTCGCTGCTGGGCGATCGTAGCCGTCCTCAAACCGAACTTCAAGGCACAGACACACAACCGATTTCTGAACTGCCAATAATCCAACCGACTGCAACGGTAGATCCCTGGACAGATGAGCCTGCGGCTGAAGAGAAGCCGCCTGAAGAGAAGCTGCCTCAAGAGAAATCACCTCAAGAGAAACCGCCCGACGCTGAGAAAGTCGCAGAAGTGAGTGTTTATGGTCAAACTTACGTCAACAATCTTTTAGTCAGGCTCTTTCCCAATCAGCGAAATCTAAATAATCCGCCTGAGAATGGACATTTGAATGGGAGTTGAGAAGGGCGATTACCCCTTCAGGGAACGACGAAGCAACCGCGGGGATCGTTCTTTCGTTTCAAGTACGCTCAAAACATAGCTCTTCCGAACGGATTATTCCACTTCTACAAATCCTGAAGACCTTAACAAACCAGTTAAGATTGAAGGTAAGAATTGCCCTGTCGTTCCTTCGCTGATGAATCGTTTAGACAGATTTACTGATACTGCATTAGGTCTGGTTTCTACCGAAAGCTTTCCGGCGATCGTCGGCATTGCCGATATGATGCTCAAGTCCTCTGATGTGACGCTGGTGGGTTACGAAAAAACGGGCGGAGGCTTTTGTACTGCTGTGGTGCGGGGTGGTATTTCGGATGTGCGGCTGGCAGTTCAGGAAGGCATTGACTTAGCGGCGCAGTTTGGGCAAAAAGTTTCTACCCTCGTGGTTCCCCGTCCGTTGGCAAATTTGGAAGCAGTGCTACCGATCGGCACCAAACTTGCAGAACTAGCCAAAGGCAAACATGGTAATCCTTTTCGCAATCAAGCGGTCGGCTTACTCGAAACCCGTGGATTTCCGGCGATGGTGGGAGCGGCCGATGCGATGCTCAAATCCGCAGACGTGACGCTGACCGCTTATGAAACGATCGGGTCGGGACTCTGCACCGCGATTATTCGAGGGACGATCGCAAACGTGGCTATGGCGATCGATGTCGGAATGCAAGAAGCCGAGCGAATTGGTGAACTGCATTCTGTGATGGTGATTCCCCGTGCGCTAGAAGATTTGGATGCGACACTCCCATTGGCAAGCTGCTGGATCGAGGAAATGCAGCCGCTTCGATTGCCGATCAATATCAAGGAAGTCGAAAAAGAACTCGTCGCCCTGCCAGAACTTCAGCAAGAACAGCGTCAACTCGCAGAACCTGTACAAACTCCGCTCCAGCTTCCCGAATCCCGACAGATGCAAGTCGAAGAGTTATTAGAGTTCACGACCCAAGCGCCGATCGTAGAGCCACTTCCAACACCCGACCCAGCGATCGACCCACCCCAAAAACAAGAACTGGATGATGACGAATAGCGGTACACCGCAACGCACTCGTGCTATAAACAAGCGCTGAATAACAAGGAACAGACCCTGCAATTCAGCACTTTTCCGTACTCTGAGCATCGTTCTAGCCATTGTCAAACTTAAAGGCTTGATCCAGGTAAAACTGAACGGCTCCTTTGCCAATACGTCTACCAAGCTGCGACCAGGTAAACTGACCGACAAATCCAGCCAGCCCTAGAGCAAACAGCCACGCCAACAGAGGAGACAAGCCAAGCGCTTGCAAACCTGCCCCCAAAAAAATCCACAGTCCAGCGATCGTACCCGTAAAGGGAATCGCCAGTTTGAGCCGCTCCCATCGAGCCAGCTTTTGCGCGGAATGGTTCTTATACCAGGCGTTAATCTCCAGCCTGAGCGTGGCGACAAAGGCCAGTCCTGACGTTGCCCCAATCAAGAGGCCCACCGATAGCAAAACATAGGGGGGATGTTCTGATTTTGAAAAGACAAACTCTTGAAATTGTTGTAGATAGAGATCCCAGTTCATTCTAAAAGCCTCTCGTTTTGAAGAAATTAAATGGACGAGTGAATGCTGTGGATTGGATACGACCAGGGCGTGGAAAGTACGCTCACCCTCTAAATAGTCCCGTATTTCTAACTTAGCGATCGCGCCTCCCACTCGCGTCTGTCTTAAGAGGAGGTACCTTTTTCATCTTTGAGAAACAGGCTTGGGTTCAGAAGATTTCTTCAAAAGACTTTTCCTCCTTCGTGAGAAGTCCTTTCTAGTCGGGCACTCTAGACACGCCAACCTACTGCGCGTTTTACGAATGGCAGATGAATGTGTCCTGCAACGCTCCCAAAAAATCGCTGATCAGCTAGAACAGGATGCCAGCGCAGTCCGGGTAAAAAAGCTGATCATTTACGCCTGCAAAAGCTGGTGGGAGACTGACCCCGATATCCTGAGTGTCATCAACTTAGAGAAATTAGTGTCAGAGTTGCGCCAGCTTCACCCGACCTTGGAGCAACTACAAGCCAGACTCAAAACGCTCGTCGGGACACTCAACAAAAGAGACGAATACTTTCCGATCGCTCACCTGATCAGCCAAGCAATGGAAGCGCTCTATGACGCTCAATCAGAGTTTGTAGAAGTGACGACGGCCGTTCCTCTTTGCCATCCTCAGATCCAAGAGATCGCCTCCCGGCTACAACAAAATCTCGATCTCAGTCGGATCAAAAAGCTCATGCTCAGTACCGCCCGTAACTATTGGGAAACTGATCCGCTCAAGATTCATCATGCTCAACTACAAGATCTGATCGACGAACTTTGGAAACGCTATCCAACCCTGGAGGAGCTAAGTACAGGACTCGCCGCCGTCGTCAAAACGCTCAACAAACCTGTGGAATATGCTCTGATTGCAGAAACGATTCTTTTGGAGATGCGATCGCTCTACCAAATACAATCTAACCTGCCAACCGATCTGTTGCCTCCTTCGGATCAAGTGACCGCCCCCGACTTGCTCAAGGTAAATCCTCTCCCCATAATCGCGCCCGTCCCTGCCGACCTGATTGATCTGTTTGATCTGCGCTTAGAGATCATCAAATATGCCAATCCGCTCAGGGCAAAAATTTTGTTGTTCTCGATCGTCTATTACCGGTTTTCTTTTTCGCCTCAAGACTGGTCAAACCTGAAACTCTACACGTTAGAAGGTTTATTAAGAAGCTTGACGACAGTGTGTGAGTCGATCGCAGACCTGCAAACCAAACTTCGGGAGACGGCTCAACATCTGAACCAACCTGACGAATTTGTAGACGTGGCGCACGTTTTGCTCAAATGCCTGAAGCCGAGTTACTCCAAGCTCCAGCAGCAAGTCCAGCAAGCCATGAACGACAACCTTACAGACCCCACACAGGCTAGTGCAACCCAAGTTTTGCTAGCAAGTCAGTCTACCCAAATCGAACTGGCTTAAATAGGGAGAACTCTGAACTGCTCACCCTCCTCACTCCTCACTCCTTACCCTTTACCTCCTCACCCTTTACCAAAGAAAATCATGAACGTTCAAGAATTGTTAGAGCGCTATGAATCGGGTGATATGGAGTTTGTCGGTGAAAACCTGAGCGGAGCGAATCTGATGGGAGCCGATTTGATTGGGGCGAATTTGGCTCAGGCTGATCTGCACGGTGCCATTCTAGTTTTAGCGTTTCTGAATCGATCGAACCTGACACGATCGAACCTTTCGCACACCCAACTATCCGGTGTAAATCTCAGCCAGTCCACCCTCCACAGTGCCAATTTACGAGATGCTGACCTGCACGGGGCTATTCTCTACGGAGCCGATTTGCGCGGGGCGGATCTGGGATTGGCGAACTTATTGGATGCCAACTTGCGAGATGCTGATTTGCGAAACGTCAATTTGAGTGGAGCCGATTTGCGGGGGGCTTGCCTGCGCGGGGCCAACTTGCGAGAAGAGAAACGCACCTACAAAGGCTCCAATTTACGGGGAGCAGACTTGCGCGGAGCCGATCTGCGGGGAGCAAATTTGACGGGGGCTGACCTGAGCCGATCGAATCTAGCAGGCGCAAATCTCAGTGAGGCTAGTTTGAGAGAAGCTGACTTAAGTGAGGCGAATTTGAATCAAGCCATTCTCAAAGATGCGTTTTTGTCAGATGCTAACTTAACCGGAACAACTTTGAGACACGCGAATTTACAGAATTGTCGATTGAATCGATCGGACTTCAGCGAAGCAGATTTGAGCGGAGCAGACCTAAGCGATGTCACTTTGAATGATGCCAAACTGCACAAAGCGAATTTTCAAGGGGCGAATTTGTGGCGATCACGCTTAAATCGAGCTGACCTGAGTCGGGCCAATCTTCGCAACGCCAACCTGATCGAGGCGATTTTGATCCACGCTTATCTAGGTCGAGCCGATTTTCGAGCAGCGAATCTCACGGGAGCAAACCTGGCAAATGCTGAAATCAGTAGTGCCCTGCTGGGTGGAGCGATTTTGACAGGAGCCACCTTACCCGATGGCAGCGTTCAAGATTAGCCTCAGTTCGATGCAGTGCACTGGGCGCTTCGAGTTGCTCGAAAGAAGTTCTCACGCTCCCCGAATTCTTTATCAATGTAGTTGGGCTGCTTAGTTCTGGTAGTGAGGGCGGTATTTGAAGGTTGGTAGTGAGACGACATCCTTGAACCAGTTAAGAAAATGCTTGACAAAGCTAACACTATTCGCTTTTAGTAAATAGTATTAGCTAAATAGTCGAGTTTGCTATGGGTCGTCCCATCAAAGGAAAATCGCTCACTCAACGCGACATCATTGAAGCCGCAATCATTTGTGTGGAGACAGAGGGCGAGACTGCTTTAGGGGTAAATCGAGTAGCGCGTGAGTTAAGAATTACGCCTCCCTCAATTTATAAACATGTAGAAAGTGGCGCAGCCTTACGGCGATTGGTTGCGCTTGAAATTTGGCGGCGATTTCTAGCATTGTGCTGTCAATCTATCAAGGGTATTCGTGATTCTTCTAAGCTATTGAAAACGGTAGCTCATACAGCCAGAGATTTTGCTCGCTCGCGTCCTGAACTCTATCGGGCTATGACGGTAATGCCTTTACAGCCAACCGAGCCAGATTGTGCGCCCATTGTTCAAAGCATCGTGACTTTCTATCAGCGAGTTCTTCAACCCTACAAATTGACTGAATTAGAAACCATTCATGCGATGCGAATGTTAAACGCTGCTTTCTATGGGTTTGTCGCAACCGAGCAAGCTGGGTTACTCACGTTAGAGCCATCGACGGATGAGAGCTACGACCTGATGATTAATGCCTTGATTCAAGCAATTCAATATATTCGGCAATAGAGGAGCGAATGATGATGATTAAGATGCCAACCGATCGATATATTCAAGTGGATGGTGTCAAGACGCGCTATTGGAAGTTAGGTGAGCAAGGCTCGCCTGTGTTATTCATTCATGGACAGGGAGGAGCGATCGATTACTGGTACAAGAATGTATTCGCGATCGCGCACCAGCATCAGGTCTATGCGCTAGATTGGGTCGGCTCAGGCCAATCTGACAAGCCCAAAGCGACCTACACTCTTGATGATCTGAGGCAATTTATTGTTCGCTTCATGGATGCCGTAGACTTATCCCACGCCTCCCTGATTGCAGGTTCGGTTGGCGGCATTCTTGCCTTGAAGATTGCACTACAATTTCCCAAAAGGGTAGATAAGCTGGTTTTGATTGGCCTTGGTGGCTTGGGTAAAGAAGTTGCATTTCCGGCAAGACTAACCTCACTTCCAGGTGTAGGAGAACTGCTGAATCATCCCAGCCCTGGGGCAGCAAAATTTATGATGCAGCAATGTGTTTATGATTCAACTCCTTACATCAATGACAGAGAATTCATGGAATTGGTGTTACGGAATATGTCATCGGAGATCTTGCAGTTTCAAACCCGAACCTTTAGGACAATGGGAAACTTTTTCGGGATTAAACCAGAGATTTGGCAACCCATTCGCGATCGCCTATCTGAAATACAGTCACCCACGCTGATTATGTGGGGAAAACAGGATCGAGCATTCCCGGTCAGTCATGCTGAAGTAGCAACACAGGGTATTCCTGAAGCCAAAGTGCAGTTATTCGATCAGTGCGGGCATTTGCCATATTTAGAGTACGCCGATGAATTTAATCGGTCGGTGCTTGAGTTTCTCTCGACTTAGCCTAAGTACCAGCAGCCCATAAACGTCGCTGCACTGGAACGTATGAAAGTTGTCGGTGAAGCGCAGAGGTTATCTACGTCCGGTGAGCTTTGTCGTTAGGAGGCTGGTGCTATCAGTTATGGCGGTATTCAGAGATTACCTGTGAGACGATCGAGTAATCAGTGCGTTAAGTTAACGAAGTGGCTGCCAAGGTTGAAAGCAAGACTTTACAGGTTCATCCAATATTTCAATGCAATCGTCGTGCCCGCAATCATGGTCGTCAATTGCCACCAGGTCTTGAGTTTGTAGACAGTTGGGTAGATTTAGACTACCTTCGAGACTTGATTGAGCAACACGATCGCATCATCCTGGGGTGGATTAGAACCGTTAAGATTGAGTGAGATTCTCTAACGTTCAAGCCCATGACTACGCCCGTCGAATTTTTGGATGCCTTTGATATTGTTGTCGTCGGAGCCGGACACTCTGGTTGTGAAGCGGCACTGGCAACGGCGCGATCGGGCTGTCGAACCCTATTACTCACCCTCAACCTCGATAAAATCGCCTGGCAACCCTGCAATCCGGCTGTCGGTGGGCCGGCAAAATCGCAACTCGTGCATGAAGTCGATGCCCTGGGTGGTGAAATGGGTAAAGTGAGCGATCGCACCTACCTGCAAAAACGCATTCTCAACGCATCGAGAGGGCCGGCCGTCTGGGCACTGCGGGCGCAAACCGACAAGCGCGAATATGCCACTGTGATGAAAGGCATTGTCGAAAATCAAGAGAATTTGACCATTCGAGAAGGGATGGCGACAGATCTGGTTTTGGGCGCAAATGACGAAATTATCGGGGTTGAAACCTACTTTGGGGTCGCGTTTCAGTGCAAAGCGGTGGTGCTGACGACGGGAACGTTTCTCGGTGGCAAAATTTGGGTTGGCAACAAATCAATGGATGCCGGACGCGCTGGAGAATTTGCCGCCGTAGGCATGACAGACACCTTGAATCGATTGGGCTTTGAAACCGGACGCTTGAAGACGGGCACACCAGCACGAGTCGATCGCCGCTCCGTCGATTTCACCCAGTTAGAACCGCAGCCCGGAGATTCTGAAGTTCGCTGGTTTAGCTTTGATCCCGATGCCTGGATCGAACGCGAACAAATGCCCTGTCACTTAACGCGCACAACGACCGAAACTCACCGAATTATTCGCGAAAATCTGCATCTTTCTCCCGTTTATGGCGGTTGGGTCGATGCTAAAGGGCCGCGCTACTGTCCCAGTATTGAAGACAAGATTGTGCGCTTTGCCGACAAAGAAAGCCATCAGATTTTTATCGAACCAGAAGGACGCGACACGCCAGAGCTTTACATCCAAGGCTTTTCGACGGGTCTGCCCGAAATGATTCAGCTACAAATGCTGCGATCGCTCCCCGGTCTCGAAAATTGCACCATGCTCCGGCCAGCCTACGCAGTGGAATACGATTATTTGCCCGCAACGCAGTGCTTCCCGACGCTGATGACGAAGAAAGTCGAGGGACTGTTTTGCGCGGGACAAATCAACGGCACCACGGGCTATGAAGAAGCGGCCGCCCAGGGATTAGTCGCGGGCATTAATGCTGCTCGGTTTTGTTGCGACCAGGAAATGATCATTTTCCCCCGTGAGCAAAGCTACATCGGGACGCTAATCGACGATCTGTGTACCAAAGATCTGCGCGAACCGTATCGCATGTTGACCTCGCGATCGGAATACCGTCTCCTTTTACGTTCTGACAATGCCGATCAGCGATTAACTCCTCTAGGTCGAGAAATTGGCTTGATTGACGACCGTCGTTGGCAACGCTTTACGCGCAAGCAAGCGAATACGATCGCCGAAAAAGAACGATTGCATGAGACACGAGTCAAAGAACAGAGTGAAGCTGGAAAAGCGATCGCATCTTACACTCAACAAGCGATCAAAGGTTCAATCACTCTAGCCGATCTTTTACGACGATCTGGGTTTCACTACAGCGATTTGGAACGACATGGATTAGGAAACGCTGCACTGGATCGATCTGAAAAAGAAGGTGCAGAAATTGACATCAAATATTCAGGCTACATTCAACGTCAACAGCATCAGATTGATCAAATTGCGCGACAAGAACATCGCAAGCTACCACAAGATTTAGATTACGCTACGATTACCACGCTGTCTAAAGAAGCGAGAGAGAAGTTGGCAAAAGTGCAACCCTTAACGATCGGGCAGGCTACCCGCATCGGAGGAGTCAACCCAGCCGATGTCAATGCGTTACTCATTTACCTAGAAGTGCAAGCCCGTCAAGCCGTAGAGGTGATTGTATGATTGCCTACACCATTAACTTTGATCCGATCGTTCGCCTAACTGACGACCAGTTTTATCAGCTTTGCCGCGCCAATCCAGACATAAAATTTGAACGCAATCCCAAAGGAGAACTACTGATTATGCCCCCGACAGGTGGAGAAACCGGAAGAGGAAACGCTAAATTAACGAGCCGATTTGTCGTGTGGAATGAGCAAACTGATCTCGGTGAAGTATTCGATTCTTCCACCTGCTTCAGGTTGCCAAATGGCGCAAGTCGTTCTCCTGATGTCGCGTGGATTTGTCGCGATCGCTGGGATACTCTCACGCCTGACCAAAAGGAAAAATTTCCACCGATCGCGCCCGATTTTGTTTTAGAACTGCTTTCACAAACCGATAGTTTGAAAGAAACTCAAGCCAAGATGCAAGAGTACATGGCTGGCGGGGTCAAACTAGGCTGGCTGATCGATCCCAAGTCTCAGCGAGTGGAGATTTACCGCCCAGATCAAGACCCCGAAATTCTAGAATCTCCAGCAACGCTCTCAGGTGAAACAGTCTTAATTGGATTTAGCCTCGACCTCAAAACAATCTGGTAAAACAACCTGGTACAGCAATTTGAGCGCCCGCTCGATCGTGGCTCTCTCAGTAAAACGTTCACTACAATCAATTTTCGCGATATCTGGCAGTTATCGAAGAAATTTTCACAAATTCATCCCGATTTACCTATCTACTCCGGAAGATCTCACCAACAGGCGAAGAAAGGAAGCATCAGCTTAAATGCTGTAGTTTTTCGTACTTTAAAGCTTCCGTTAGTCATTCAACGGTGAGGGTGGAGAGATGCTGGCACAAGACACAACGTTTGGGTTCAATGTACCGGGTAGCAATACCACGATCGAGATTTCCGCAGAAGGACTTCGAGAAATTTTAGGACAAGTTGAGGGAGAACTGTACCGCAGTGAAGTGTATCGTCGTGCCCTCAGCAATTTGCAGAAGATGCCTGTCAAAGGGGCAGAAAGCGCTCAGTTTTTGATGAAAGCGATCGGGCGCGAGGCTATTCGCTTGACGCTGCGACATTTTGTTCAAACCAGAGAAACCCCAGATCATGGCATCCGAGGAGCCGACGATCGCGAGGTGGATGAGTTTCCGGTGGCCGCCTTTTCTCGTGCCCTGGGTTCTCGATTGGCAACACTCCCTCTACCGACCGTCGAAGTGGTCGAAACTGCACCCGTACCCGAAGCAGCAACTCCTACCTTCACAAACCCGGTCTCGGCAATCGCTCAAAAAGTTGCTCCCAAAAAGTCATACAAAAAGCGGTCTCTAGCCGATCTCGCAGAACAGGCCGCCCAAGAAAGACTGGTCGGTTTACAGCAGATTGGGGAGCAGATCAAGGCGGCAAGAGAAGCGCGATCGATGTCTCTGTCTCAGCTACATAACAAAACAATGGTGCCCATGCATCAACTGCTGGCGTTGGAGTCGGGGCAAGGCATTCATTTGCCAGAAGATGTCTATTTGAGAGGATTCATCAAACGAATCGGCACCGCTCTAGACCTCGATAGTGCCAAGTTGCTGGCGGTTCTTCCGACACCCGATCCGACTCAAGCGATTTTGCCCTCCTGGTATCATCCCCAGACAAAATCAAGTGGTATCAAAGGGTTGGCGGTTCAACCTCTCCATCTTTATGTCGGCTATGCGGCGCTAATGGCAGGCGGTCTTGTCTGGCTCTCTCACCAACAAACTCCCGAAACGCCTCCTGGTGCAATTCAACTCGATGCTCCAAATGTCAAACTTTCGCCCCAGTCTAATCAGCCTCACAGTATAAATTCGGGGTCAAACATTGCGCCGCCTGAAAGGTTTTGAGGAGGTGAGGTGTGAGGTGTGAAGAAGCCCCAAGTCCAAAGACTGAAACGCATTCAAATCAAAGCTCTTCACCCCTCATCCCTCACGCGAAGCGGATTACCCCCGAAGGGGAACAGATCATCGAAGTTCTCCCTCATCCCTGATATTGAACGCGGTAAATCCGATCGTTCCCTTCTTCCGTAAACAAGAGGCTGCCGTCTGGAAGGGTCAACAATCCAACGGGTCGGCCCCAGGTTGTCGGAGCGGTGGGATCGAGCAGGAAGCCTGTGACAAAATCTTCGTAATAGCCCTGGGGACGACCTTCTGCGTTAAAGGGGACGAAGACAATTTTGTATCCGGTGCCCTGGCTGCGATTCCATGACCCTCTAAAGGCGGCAAATGCTCCGTTGCGATATTTTTGAGGAAAGGTTTTGCCGTCATAAAAGCTCAATCCTAGAGCGGCAGAATGCGCCTCAAACAAAACATCTGGGGTGCGAGTTTTGCTGGCCAGATCGGGACGAACGCTTTTACCATTTTGCGCCTGACGGGGATCGAGGCGATCGTTTCTCAAATAGGCGTAAGGCCAGCCGTAAAACTCACCCGATCGAATGCGAGTTAGATAGTCGGGCACCAGTTCGTCTCCCAGTCCATCGCGCTCATTGACGGTGGTGTAGAGTTCTTGAGTCTGTGGGTGAAAGTCCAAGCCGACCGGGTTGCGAAGTCCGGAGGCAAAGTTTTGGCGACCTGATCCGTCGAGATTCATCACTTGCACGGAGGCGCGGGGGAGCGGTTCTTGATCGACATTGGTGCCAGAACCGATCGAGACAAACAGCCGTTTGCCATCGGGGGCAGCGACGACATTTCTTGTCCAGTGATTGTTGTAGCCTTGGGCGGGGAGGTCAGCGATTTGTTGCCCGGTGCCCGTGATTTGTTCTTGTCCTTTCTGGTAGGGAAATTTGAGAACGGCATCGGTGTTGCCCAGAAAAAAAGAATCTCCTGCAAAAGCCATCCCAAGCGGACGATTTAACCCATTGCTTGCGGTTGCGAAGGTTTTTTTGACTTCTGCTACTCCATCCCCATTGGCATCGCGCAACAGTCGAATTTGATTGTCAGGCGTTTCGGTGACCAAGACATCTCCTGATGGAGTCAAGGCCAGCCAGCGTGGGCGGTTTAGCCCTTCTGCAAAGACATTTACCACAAATCCGGGCGGCACGCTCAAAATCGGATTGTTGGGAACGGGGACGACGCGGGGCGATTTTGAGGCGCTTTCGCTGGCGTAGGGCTGAGGAAGCTGGTCGATCGTAATCCGAATTGGCTGAGGAGATAGGGGTTCTGTCCGAATGGCGTTGGCGGGACGACTAGCAGGACTTTGAGCAACCTGAGCGGGGGAAGGCGAGACCGAATTTTTGGAGGGCGGTTGCTTGATCGTTTGTCCGATCGATAGGGCATCACAAGCCGCTAAACTTGCCAATAATAGGAGACAGAGCGATCGAGCCGCAAATTTCCACTGCATCATTTATCTGAATTACTGAATTAAAGGATTTATGCCAGAATTCACACCCAAGATTATTCTAGTCACTGGGCCCGCTCGATCGGGCAAGAGTGAATGGGCAGAGTCTCTGGCGATGCAGTCTCAAAAATCTGTGATCTATGTGGCGACGGCTCAGTTGAATGAGGACGATCGCGAGTGGCAAGCCAGAATTGAGCAACATCAACAGCGCCGTCCCGACAGTTGGAAGACGTTGCAGGTTCCGATCAACCTTGCTAAAACGATTCAAGACTCTACGGCTACGGAGTGTTTGCTGATCGATTCATTAGGCACCTGGTTGGCGAATCTGCTGGAGCAAGATGCTGAAGTTTGGCAACAGACGTTGGAAACTTTGCTACAAAGCCTCAAACAAGCGGAGAGCACAATTATTTTGGTGGCAGAAGAGGCGGGATGGGGCGTGGTGCCTGCTTACCCGATCGGGCGGCTGTTTCGCGATCGTTTGGGAATGGTGGTCAGACAAGTCGGAGCGATCGCCCATCCTGTGTACCTAGTGACGGGTGGACACGTTCTCAATCTCAGCCAAATCGGGTCTCCTTTACCAAATTGAGGTCGGGAAGTTAGCGTCCTTTCGATGAAGTTTTTTCGCTGCATTACTTAGAGATTTTTAGAGATTTTGCCCTCTAACTTCCCAACTCCGGAAGACTTTTAGATAGGATTCGCGGTTCAAAATCCCTCATGGATTGGAGATTCAGGAACGTTCTCGACTGGAGGATTACAGCGAAGGATCTTATCGAATTCAGGTGAGAGTTAACATGTCTAAACTACAGAGGAGAATTTTATTTAGACAGTCATTATTTGTTGGAGATTATGTAATTCACAATTCCTAAAGAACAGACAGAGAGCTTATTCATCCCTCATCCCTCATCCGATGTCCATCCGGATAGATTGTCGTTTGGTCAATTTGCGCGTCTGACAGATCAGCTTCTGTCGCGCGAAATAGATTGGTGCCGCTGAGGTTTGTGCCTGTGAGGTTGGCTTGTTTGAGGTTCGATCGACTTAGATCTGCATTCGTCAAATTGGCATAACTCAAATCAGCATTGTATAAGTTTGCGCCCTGTAAATTGGCACCCGACAGGTCAGCCCCGCTCAAGTTTGCAAAACATAAATCAGCGCGCGACAGGTTGATCTTCCGCAAGTCAGCATCCGATAAGTTTGCTTGATAGAGTTGAGCGTTGCCAAGTTCGGCATTCTGCATTTGGGAGGCTTTGAGGTTTGCCTGACTGAGGTTGGCGTAGGGCAAATAAGCCTGATTGAGACAACTTCTGCACAAATTAATCCCTGGTAAAACTGCCTCAAACAGATGAGCTTCCTCTAAGCTGTGGGACTCAAACTTCCGTTCTCCTTGAGCATAGCGGGCAAGAAGATCTTCTGAGCGTAACCTTTCCATTGCATTCCAACGATCGGGGTAAAACAAAACTCACTTTGTAGAAATGTAAATTTTTTGCTGAACAGATCAAGGTTTTTTCACTTTTTCTTAGGCTTTTATACTTATTGACACTGCTCATCCTCTGGATGGTGATGGTTTGACATTCCATAGATCTATCTGCATCCTTCTGTAGCGAAGGATTTATGAATAGTGCTTCACAAAGTTTAGTAAGATATTCTCATTAAACAGATAGGTATTTATTCTTATCGCCATGATGGATCAATTTCCTTGGTTGACAACGATCGTCCTGCTGCCACTCATTGCTTCCATGCTCATTCCGTTGCTGCCTGACAAAAGCGGCAAGCTTGTGCGCTGGTATGCCCTCGGTGTAGGAATCGCGGACTTTGCTTTGATGTGCTACACCTTTTGGAATCATTATGATGCCAGCAGTGCGACGTTCCAACTGGTGGAAACCTTCGCCTGGATGCCGCAGCTTGGACTCAATTGGACAGTCTCGATCGATGGCTTGTCCGCTCCCCTGGTTTTATTAGCTGGGTTTGTCACGACGCTTTCGATGTTGGCGGCCTGGCGGGTCGATCGTAGACCTCGATTGTTTTACGCGCTGATGCTGGTGCTGTATGCCGCTCAGGTGGGCGTATTTGTGGCTCAAGACTTGCTGCTGTTCTTCATCATGTGGGAGGTCGAGCTAGTCCCGGTTTATCTGCTGGTTTGTATCTGGGGCGGACAAAATCGGCGCTATGCGGCCACTAAGTTTTTGATGTATACCGCCGTTGCTTCTATCTTCATTTTGGTAGCTGCGCTGGCGATGGCCTTTTATGGCAACTCGATTACCTTTGATATTGCAGAACTTCGGCTCAAAGAGTTTCCGCTAACGTTGGAACTGTTGCTATATGCAGGGTTGCTGATTGCGTTTGGCGTAAAGCTGGCGGTCTTCCCGCTGCATACCTGGCTGCCTGACGCGCACGGTGAAGCCTCGTCTCCCGTCTCAATGATTTTGGCGGGTGTATTGCTCAAGATGGGCGGCTATGGACTGATTCGCTTAAATCTAGAACTGTTGCCCAATGCTCACGTTTATTTTGCGCCCGTTATGGCCATCCTGGGCGTGGTGAATGTGATCTACGGCGGATTGAATTCGTTTGCTCAAACGAATATGAAGCGGCGATTGGCTTACTCATCTGTGTCGCACATGGGCTTTGTGCTGATCGGCATTGCATCCTATAGCGATGTGGGTGTGAGTGGGGCGCTGCTGCAAATGATTTCTCACGGACTGATTGCGTCGGTGCTGTTCTTTTTGGCGGGGGTCACCTACGATCGCACTCACACCATGATGATGAATCAAATGGGCGGAATCGGTCAGGCCATGCCCAAAGTGTTTGCGCTGTTTACGATCGCCGCCATGGCCTCGCTGGCACTGCCTGGAATGAGTGGGTTTGCGAGTGAAATCGCCGTCTTTGTCGGCATGACGACGACTGACA
Organism: Phormidesmis sp. 146-20; assembly: GCF_052939475.1. Taxonomy (NCBI): domain Bacteria; kingdom Bacillati; phylum Cyanobacteriota; class Cyanophyceae; order Leptolyngbyales; family Leptolyngbyaceae; genus Phormidesmis; species Phormidesmis sp. 146-20. The sequence continues at coordinate 86,586 of NZ_JBJPHT010000012.1, read as the reverse complement.
TCTACAGTTCGACTTTCCGCACGGTGACAGTGTTTCTCTCCGCTGTGGGGGTGATTTTGACTCCGATTTATCTGCTCTCGATGCTGCGGCAGGTGTTTTATGGGTCGAGTGCCGATCAAATGTGTGACATCTCGCCGTCTTGTGAGTTGGGCGATGTCGATCTCAAGGCTCAGGGCAATGACGAAGCGGCTTGTTTTGGTAACAACTGTGAACTACCGACCGAGGCCAAGTTTGAGGATGCCAATCCTCGTGAGATCTTTATTGCAGCTTGCTTTTTGTCGCTGATTGTGGCGTTTGGGTTCTATCCCAAGTTGGCGACGCAGATGTATGACGTGAAGACGGTGGCGCTGAATGCTCAGATGCGTGAGTCTTATCGTCAAATTGCAGAAACCAACCCTCAGATCTACGCGAGCGTGTGGAATTCGCAAATTGCCGACTCTAAGCCTGCCCCTGTATTGGGGTTGATCAAATAGTCTGATTTGAATGAAGTGAAGCGATCGTTCTTTAGGGAGCGATCTGCTTCGCAGTTGCCGCAAGGGTCGTTTTTTATGCGTAGCTTTCTCAATCTAAAATTCTCGGCGTTGCTGAATCAGGGGATGAATTGCCCCAAAGCGGAGGGAAACCCCAAGGTTCAAAGTCCCCCAATTTTGGGGGATTTAGGGGGCGAAAAGATGGACACTTCCTACAGAGTCATCCCTCCAATCAGCAACGCCAAATTCTCGATCTAAACGCTGGATGTTACATTAAGTAGCTTGAACTTGAAACCCTGACTGAATATGGTAAGTTCAAGTTTAGAGGGCTTGAGAACCCCTTTGACTGCATCGATCGACTATTCATGAGCGACCTTGGGTTCACACATTTTTAGAAGAGGAATCTTATGCAGGATAAAGTAGTCAGCGTCGTTAATCCGTTTAATTTGACTGATAGCCTCGCCGATCGCAATATTGTCGAGCCACTCAAAGGCTTTCTCACGACAGGGACGACTAGAGTCCAAGTGGTGGCGATCGTCAGTTCTAAGTCCGCCGAAATCATCAAGCAAGCCATTAGTCAATTGTTTCAAGAGCAGCCTGAGCTAGTCCAACCGGGCGGCAATGCCTATACCACTCGTCGCTACAATATGTACGTTCGTGATATGGGCTATTTTTTGCGCTATTGCACCTATGCGCTGCTGACAGGCGACAACAGTGTTCTTGATGAGCGGCTCCTGGCAGGACTCAAGGAAACCTTTAACTCTTTAGGAATTCCACTGGGGCCGACGGCTCGAAGTGTGCAACTGATGAGAGATGGAGTCAAGCAGCAAGTACAATCCGCAGGAATTGAAAACGCTACCTTTATTGATGAGCCATTTGATTACGTCGTGCGTCAAATTAGCGAAATGGACGTTTGACTTTAAGACGTGAATTGGATGAAGTGATTCGCTGCGGCTGTGAATTTAGCAAGCTAACTAAACTCCCTACAAGTGACAGACGTTGAACTAAAAATCTTGTCTGAAAGTCCCTCACAGTGAGGGGTTGTAGAGCAGACGCACAAAATGCCGCAGCGAAAAAACTCAATCTCTTCGAGTGACCGTAAGGGGTCGAATTCACGTCAACTAGACAACTCACTATCCAGGCGTGAGCTTGACAACCAGCGGCGAATCGGGAACATTCAGCGCTAATTGAGTGGGTGCGGCAAACGTTCCGGTGGGGTCGATCGATTGATTGGTCAAATAAGTCGCCGCCTGCTTGATCGGACTCGACAAATTCAGCGTCACAGATTGATTGACCGCCGTATCTGCACTCACCACATCAGACCACAACACGAGATAAAACTCACCACTGCTCTTTTGCAACAGCGTATGACGCACATTTTGAGTATTGCCCGCCAAGGAGTAGTTTAAGCCTCCCGAAGCCTTACTGCCTTGAGCATCATTGAGCAGACTCATCAGATTTTTGAGCGAGTAGAACGCAGGTTTTGGTGTACCATCCGATCGAATCAACCCAAAATTATTTTCTTGGTCAGGCTGGGGCCGCTCGTCCATCAGTTCGTATAGAAACGTACGCTGGATGCCTCGATTGAAATATTCCAAAAAGAGCCGAGGAACGTACTTCGCCGCCACCTGTTCTGAAACGCCTTTTTGACTAGCCTGGGTGTCGTTGATTGCAGTATGCCATCCGGTTTCTGTGACTACGATCGGCTCATCTTCTGAAACCTGCTTTGTATGAGATATCCATCGCCAATCGAGATCTTGAGCCGGGAGATTGCCCCCTGCGTAGCTGTGCATATTGCCCATATCCACCACCGATTTGAGCGAGCCGAGGCGCGACCCATATTCTGGAATCGCCAGCGATGGCGCAATCACCGGGAGATGAGACGTTGCCGCATTGCCTTTGATCGCCTTGTACAGATCGGTCTGATAGTCACGCACGCCATCCGGGAAGGATTTGCCTTTGTAGGTCAATCCGGTGTTGACATCCCACTCATTAGGGCCTTCGACTGCAATCACAGAAGACGTAACTTTTTTGAGCAGTTCGACGGCATTATCAGGGGTCACTCCGTCGCGAGCGTCCATCACCAGCGTCGATCGGATGCCAAACTGAGCCAATCGATTGAGCTTGTCAAACATGCCCGCATCATTGCCGCCATCGCGAACATGCCGAATGCCTAATTCTCGCAGTCTCGGCTCGACTACATCACCAAATCGGGCATAGCTGGTGTCGGTGTAGCGCAGATGCGTCACAATTCCTACCGAGTCGATAAAAGAATCGGCGCTTTTGGCCATTTCTGACGGGCTTTTGCTGGCGGCAATGGCCCCTCCAGAAATCGAAAACTGACTCTCAGGAATCACCTGTTTGGGTTGAGTCGGACTTGACCACAACAGTTTGGCCAGGGCGTTGCCGCCCGCTTCGCGATACTCCATTTTTAGGGCGTATTTTTGCCCAGCGGAGAGGTCGATCGTGCCCCGGTCTTCGGTGACGGCATGGCCTTGCCAATGATCGATCAGCAGTTGGCCGTTGACCCACAAGCGAACGCTGTCATCCGATTGGGTATAGAACGTGTAGGTTGCTGATTCTGTCGGTTGGATTTGACCCGACCAGCGCACCGAGAAAGAATCTGACGCAATTTGAGGACTCGGCGAACCGCTGCCCCAATCAAAATCGATCGTGCGATCGGTGCGAACCAACTTAGAATCGGTAAAATTATCATCGTCAAAATATTCGGCACTGACTCCAATCATCCCCAGGGTAGAAGAACTGGAGACCGCCGCTACTCTATCTTCTGGGAATAGGGCGTTGGGTGTAGTTGCGATCGAACTGGCCCCAGCAGGATTGGTTTGCAGGCTAACGCTGCGGCTATCCGTCTGGATACCGAGATTGAGATCTGACACAATGCTTTTCCTCGTGAGAAGTTTACTTAGCTGAGTCTCTGAATGGGAACACATTCAAATTGACTAAGGCTGGCGCTTTGGGAAAAAGCCATAAGGAATCTAGCACAGTGTCTTTTTCGACACACGATAAATTAGTAAAGTGCGTAAGTACGGCTTTTTCGACGCGGGTTTCGGCCGATCGACAGAGAAACGTTCAGTAAGTTAACGGATTAGTCGTGTTCGCAAAACTGTCCTCAAGATTGTCCTCAACCAGTACACAAGTTTTTTCAGGTCGAATTAGTTGAGGGTTTGAACTTGTAGAGGTTGAGCTTGTCGTAGATGTTGAACTTGTAGATGTTGAACTTGTAGATGTTGTCAAGAAGCACCCTGCGGGCGATCAGTACAGCTTGAGTGTAGAGCGCGACTAAAGCTCCAAAAAATTAAATAAGTAACACTGAAACTGCCCTTGCCCAAACGCCTCAGTTGAGACGCTGGTATACTACCCCGACCAGTCTGGTCGATCCAAGTCAAGCGTTTAATCTTCACCTGATTTTTATAGTTAACCCTCACGGAAGTCAAGTGAAAGGGGGAAATTTGCTGGCTCTTTTGTCTCAAACGAATTCAAATTTCGCCAAAAAAGACTGCTCAACTCGTCGCCGCTTCTCTGACTGAACGGAATCTACAGCTTTCTTTGCCAACAATCCTGCTCAACGCACAAAAAATGTAACGGTTTGCAACTTATAATTGGAACGAATAAACCATGAAGCATTCCTAAAGAGACTACATGCGTGTTGCGATCGCCGGAGCGGGCTTGGCAGGGCTGTCCTGTGCAAAATATCTAGTCGATGCGGGTCATACGCCAATCGTCCTAGAAAGCCGCGATGTATTGGGTGGGCTAGTAGCTGCCTGGAAAGATGAAGACGGAGACTGGTATGAGACTGGATTGCACGCCTTTTTTGGTGCATATCCCAACATGCTTCAGCTAATGGGTGAGTTAGATATTCTCGATCGCCTTCAGTGGAAACAGCACACGCTGATCTTCAATCAACCCGAAAAGCCAGGCGTGTTGTCTCGCTTTGATGTGCCTGACATTCCTGCGCCCTTCAATGTGATTGCCTCGATCATCAACAACAACGACATGCTCACCTGGGAGCAAAAAATTCGATTTGCCTGGGGGCTATTGCCTGCGATCATTCGCGGTCAAAAATATGTCGAAGACATGGACAAATACAGCTTTTTAGAATGGCTGGAACGGCAGGGCATTGATGAAAAGGTCAACAGCGATATTTTTATTGCCGCAACCAAGGCTTTGACGTTTATCAATCCTGATGAAGTCTCTTCGACCATTTTGCTCACCGCCCTCAATCGCTTTCTGCAAGAGCGGTATGGCTCCAAAATTGCCTTCTTAGACGGGTCGCCAACAGAACGGTTGTGTCAGCCGATCGTCGATTACGTCACCGATCGCGGCGGAGAAGTGCATCTCAAAAAGCCGCTCAAAGAGATTTTGCTCAATTCGGATAATACGGTTCGAGGCTTTGCAATTCGCGGGCTGGATGGCGCACCCGATGACGTGATCACGGCGGATGCTTACGTTTCGGCCATGTCGGTCGATGTGATGAAGGTTCTCAGACCTGAAAGCTGGAAGTCATTAGAGTTCTTTCAAAAGCTGGATGGTTTGGAAGGCGTTCCGGTGATCAATCTGCATCTGTGGTTTGATCGCAAGCTCACCGACATCGACCAGCTTCTCTTTTCGCGGTCAGAGCTTCTCAGCGTCTATGCCGATATGAGTGTCACCTGCAAGGAGTATGAAGACCCCGATCGCTCCATGCTAGAACTCGTCCTTGCCCCCGCCAAAGATTGGATTGATAAGTCTGACGAAGCGATTATCGCCGCTACCATGCTGGAAATCGAAAAACTCTTCCCGCAGCACTTTAAGACCGAAAACCCCGCCAAGCTGCGAAAATATCGAGTGGTGAAAACGCCGCGATCGGTCTATACTGCCAGTCCTGGCCGCCAAGCTTATCGTCCAGACCAGGCGACTCCCATCCAAAATTTCTTTCTATCCGGAAGTTATACGATGCAGAGATATTTAGGCAGTATGGAAGGTGCCGTACTTTCTGGTAAGCTGACAGCGCAAGCGATTTCAAACGCCGACTCTCTGGCTGTCTCTACTGAGCAGCGACCACTGGTCACGACTCCTTAGCAATTCGCGCTTTGTCAACCTTCCAGACTGCATCAGAATGCTGCAATTGCCCGAACCAACCACTTCCTGCTTGAGAACACTGGCTTCCGTGGAAGACGCTTACGAACACTGCCGCCAAATCACGGCGAAGTACTCCAAAACGTTCTATCTAGGAACGCTTCTAATGTCGGCGGCAAAACGTCGGGCAATCTGGGCAATCTACGTTTGGTGCCGTCGCACTGACGAACTGGTAGACGGCCCCAACGCCAATCTTACCAACGACGAAACCCTCGACCAGTGGGAGCGCCGCTTAGAAAACATTTTTGCGGGACATCCTCAGGATCATTTCGATATGGCGCTGGTCGATACGCTAGAGCGCTACCCGCTAGACATTCAGCCCTTCCGAGACATGATCGCCGGACAACGGATGGATCTGTATCGCAGCCGTTACGAAACCTTCGATGAGTTGCACCTCTACTGCTATCGAGTCGCCGGAACGGTCGGGCTGATGTCCACAACGGTCATGGGCATGGACAATACGCCGCGCACTGCCCCCTGGGAGCAGTCAAAACCGTTGCACAATCCAGTTGAGGAAGCGATCGCGCTGGGCATTGCTAACCAGTTAACCAACATTCTGCGCGATGTGGGAGAAGACGCTCGGCGCGGTCGGATTTACCTGCCGTTAGAAGACTTAGCGTTATTTAACTACACCGAAGAAGATCTGCTGAAGGGAGTCGTAGACGATCGCTGGCGTGCTTTGATGCAGTTTCAGATTCAGCGGGCCAGGAAGTTTTATGTGCAGGCAGAAAGTGGAATTGGGGCGCTGAGTGAAGATGCCCGTCTGCCCGTCTGGTCAGCACTGATGCTCTATAGCCAAATTTTGGATGTGATCGAGCGCAACGGCTACGACAACTTTAACCGTCGGGCTTACGTTCCTGGCTACAAGAAAATGGTGTCACTGCCGATCGCGCTGCTCAGAGCCAAAGTTCTCTAGCTGACAGTCGGCGAAAATAGCCGTAACGGAGCAGACATATCGGAGCAAGGATCAATTCCTGATCCGATATGTCAGTTCTTTGGTCACGATGCGCTTATCGATAATTGGTGAACTGCAACGCCATCGGGTAGTCTTCTTGTTTGAGTCGCTGCATGACGGCTTGCAGATCGTCCTTAGCTTTGGCAGACACGCGCACCGCATCGCCCTGAATCGAACCTTGCACCTTTTTGAACTCGTCGCGAATCAGTTTCGTAATTTGTTTGGCGACTTCTGAACTAATGCCTTTTTTGAGTTTGATTTCCTGGCGGACTCGATTGCCACTGGCGGATTCGGGCTTGCCGTAGTCAAAAATCTTGAGCGACAAATTGCGCTTGGCCGCCTTGGTTTGCAAAATCGTTTGAATCGAGTCCAGCGTAAATTCGCTATCGGTGTTGATCACGATCGCCTCTTCACCCAGTTCCAACGTCGTTTTGGTGTCTTTGAGATCGTAACGAGCAATAATTTCGCGATTGGTTTGATCGACGGCGTTGACGAGTTCTTGGCGATCGAAGTCGCTGACAACATCAAAAGAAAATGTAGAAGCCATAGGAAAATAGACGATTGTGGGGCATTCACAGACTTATTTAAGAGTACTCATAATGCTCATGAGGATCAAAGACCCAATGCAATAAGAGCCACTGGCAAACATCAGCGATCGCAACAGAGGAATATTCAGAATATAGGCGGCGGAGTAGAGCAGACGAATCGGCAAGTAAGCGATCGCCGTCCAGCCTGCCATTTCGGAAGTTTGCCCGGTGACATAGGCCATCAACGCCGCCACGCTAAACAAAGTGAACGACTCCCAGGCATTTTCGTGCGCCCAGGTGGCCCGTTGCCCAAAAGCAGGTAATTTTTCTAGCGCAGCGCGAGGAGCCGCCATCATTTCTTTGTCGTAGCCCGCCTGAACGCGAGCCAGCCCCACCACTCCAAAGGGCAGGTAGACCAAAACGGCGGCGATGGCGATCGATCCCAACAAAATCGTCTGCACAGGCAACCCAAACAAGCTCATTCTCAGCCCTCAGTCAAAATAGAACAACGTCACGATCTTACGTTGATCTTCGGCATCGTGGCAGGTTTGTAGCAGGGTTTGGCTATCGTGGAAGGCAAAACAGATCAATTGCTGACAGCGAGAAATGATTTCTTGGTTACAGAGCGCGCTGGCCTCCGCCAGAGAAAGATTATTATTCTCAGGATTTTCGACCAGGTGCATGACGTTTTCAAGCTGTTCGCGAGATTCACGAGGCTGACGATCCATTGTTTGGGGCAAGATCACCGTCAGTAGACTGGGATCAGCCCGTAGAGCGCCCCGAATCGCTGCAAAATTCGTACCCGTAGACCCAGATGTAATGAGACGATTTCCTTCTAAAACCAGCGCATAGCTCATCGTTTCAATCAGGTTTTGATGAGTGATGGGAACATGCCGAGACCCCAGCAGGGCGATTCGCTTGGAACTGGTCTGCTGAATGGTCGCTAGTTCTTGTAAAAAATCATCGACTTTAGGTAGATCGATCGACTGACTCAAAGCCGTATTTATCGTGACAACGCCGTCATTTTATCAGACGGGCTGATCATCCTAACAAATTATGGAAATGCGTCAAGAATCCGCGATCGCGATTGAGTTCCGTCACTGGAGCGATCGTCTTTTTCCATCACGTCAGTCCGATGAAGTTTTTTGCTTCGTTGCTTGGCGCTTCTGCCCCCCAAGCTGCCAATTCTGGGGACTTTAAGACAAGGGTTTTAGTTCAAGTTTCTTATTTATGGGTGATTTAGGACGCGATCTGACTCTGTAATCAAAGCCAAAAAATGATCGAATTCCCTCATCCCTCACCTATCCTTCTCGTTCTCATCCCCTTCCAATCGGGAACACTCGACCTAAAACAGGCAGCAAACCTATGTGGACGATGCTCAAACGGCAGGCTTGGCAATGGCGAGGAGTTTTGATTGCTGTTCCGGGTGTGGCGGGGGTGGTGATTGGCTTGCGGTTGACGGGCTTGCTGCAAATGTTGGAATTGGCAATGCTCGATCAGTTTTTTTTGATGCGTCCCGTAGAAGCGATCGACTCCCGCATTGTGATTGTCGAAATCAATGAGTCAGATGTGCAAAAAGTCGGACAGTGGCCGATGTCAGACGCGACGCTGGCTCAGTTGATTACCCAGATTAAGCAGCAAAAACCAAGCGCGATCGGACTGGATATCTACCGCGATTTGCCCGTCAATCCAGGAGCCAGCCAGCTCAAACGAGTTTTTGAGACAACGCCCAATCTGGTTGGGGTGCAAAAAGTGGCTCAAAGTGCCGATAGCTCACCAGTTGCGCCGCCGCCAATTCTCAAAAAGCTCGATCAGGTTGGCTCTAATGATTTGCCGCTAGACAGTGATGGCAAAATTCGTCGAGGACTGCTGTATCTGCAAGACCGAGAGGGCAACGACATTTTGAGTTTTGGGTTTAAGTTGGCAGCGCTTCACTTACAAAAACAGGGCATTCAGCCAGAAATGACGGCGGACGATCGGGTGAAATTGGGTAAGGCGGTGTTTCCTCTGTTTCAAGCCAGCGATGGCGGCTATGTGCGGGCAGAAGATGGGGGCTATCAGGTGTTGCTCAACTATCGGGGGCAGGCTCAACCATTTCAGACGATCGCGATGACTGATGTGCTGAATAATCAGATTCCGTCTGCCTTGATGCACGATCGGATCGTCTTGATTGGGGGCAGTGCCGAAAGTCTCAAAGATTTGTTTTATACGCCTTACAGCAGCACTTTTTTGTCGGCTCCCAAACGAACTCCCGGTGTCGTCATTCATGCCAATCTGGTCAGCCAAATTTTGAGCGCGACGCTGGACGATCGTCCTTTGATTAAAACCAGTGACGAGGCGGCGGAGATTGTTTGGATTGTGAGTTGGTCGATGCTGGGGGCGGTCTTGAGTTGGAGGCAGCGGCATATGATGAATCAGCGATCGCAAGCCAAAACTCCCTGGTTGGCGAGTAGTGTGTTTCTAGCGGGCGGGGGCTTGGTGATGGGCAGCTATTTCGCCTTTTTGCAGGGCTGGTGGTTGCCTGTGGTGCCGCCTTTGCTGGCTTTGGGTGGTTCGTCGATCGCCGTCATGGCCTATGTCGCTCGTATGGCTTCAGAAATTCGCAAAACCTTTGGTCGCTATCTCACGGATCAAGTCGTGGCCAGCTTGCTCGAAAATCCAGAAGGGTTGAAGATTGGGGGCGATCGGCGCAAGATTACGATTCTCACTTCTGATCTAAGAGGATTCACGGCGACATCAGAACGCTTGCCTCCCGAAGAAGTGGTTCAGATTCTCAATGTGTATCTCGAAGCGATGACAGATGTGATTACTTTTTATCAAGGTACCATTGATGAATTTATGGGTGATGGCATTCTCGTTTTGTTTGGTGCGCCGACGACTCGCAAGGATGATGCAGTAAGAGCAGTGGCGTGTTCTGTTGCGATGCAGTTAGCGATGGCGGAGGTGAATGAAAAACTGCGTCAATCCGGTTGGTCAACGTATCTAGAAATGGGTATCGGCATCAATACTGGAGAAGTCGTCGTGGGCAATATCGGCTCCGAAAAACGCACAAAATACAGTGTGATCGGCAGCCATGTCAACTTAACGTATCGGATCGAATCCTTTACGATCGGCGGTCAAACCCTAATCTCAGAATCCACCTTTCAAGAAGTGGAGTCGCTGGTCAAAATTAACGGAGTCACGCAGGTACAGGCAAAGGGCGTACAGCATCCCATCTCGCTTTATGATGTAGCGGGCATTGGCGGCAAATACAATCTATCCTTCGCTCAACATCAAGAACATTTCTTTGCGCTACCCGCAGCCATTCCGATTCGATATGCGCCATTAGAAGGCAAACACATTAACGAAACGCTGTCAAAAGCCAGACTCCTGCAACTGTCAGAACGCGGGGCAGACGTACAGTTTGATGAGTCAGATATGGAATCCTTTCCGACAGCGTTGAGTAATCTCAAACTTAATTTATTGATGAACGATCGCCCAGAAATTGCAGCCGAAGATATCTATGCCAAAGTGGTCAAAACTTCTCCAGAAGCGGGAAAATTTCATATTCGATTTACGGCCAAAAGTCCGATCGTGGGGCAGATTTTGGATCAACTTTATCGATCAATTTCAACCCCTGAAACTTAGCGGATGTTTGAGAAATTTTGAGGAATTTTGAGGCTTGCTGCATTGGTTGGCAATCGATTTTGGAGCGGATATGACAGGTTAAAGCTTTCAATTGATCTACTGCATCTTCCGATCTGTCACCACACGATTTTAGCGATCGCTTCGTGAATTTGATAAGGTTATTACTGACGCTGACACCCAGTTTCGCTGCCCAATCTGCCGCAGCAGAGAGCCAAAAACCGCAGACAGACCAACTATTTCAACAAGGCAATCAGCTTTCTGATCAAGGTAAGTTTCGTGAAGCGCTGCCTGTCTTTCAGCAAGCTCTAAAGATTCGCCAAAAGCTTTCAGATCGGGTCGGTGAAGCGGATACCTTGAATGTGATCGTCCTCACTCATCAACAACTCAATCAACTCGACGCGGCTCTTCAGACGTATCAACAAGCGCTGCTGATCTATCGCAAAGAAAAGCGTCCCCTGCTCGAAGCTTATGTGTTGGGGTCAATCGCGTCGATCTATCGAGATCTCAATCAGCCAGAAGCAGCCCTGACCACATTTGAACAAGCACGATCGCTGTTTCGGTTAGAAAATAAGCCTCAACAAGAAACTCGGACGCTGCTCTCGATCGGACTGACGGTTTATCGATCGACCAAACCGGATCGCTTGCAGTTGGCGTTGGCGGCGGGTCAGCAAGCCTTAGAGATCGCCAAAACTTTAGAAAAATCAGCACCTAGTGATCAAGCTCAATTTCTCAAAGGACAAGCCTTGACGCTGATCGGTTTGGCTTATATGGCTGAGAACCAATTTGAACCCGCGATCGACAGCCGCAAACAAGCGATCGCCAGCTTTCAAACGATCAAGGGCGCGCTGTCAAAACTTTTCAAGACCGAGGCGCAAAAGCCACGATCGCTTCCCTTTGAACAGTAGACGATGGCGGAACTCAAGTTTTGATGGATGCCTTTTATGCCCGCTTAAAAAAGGGAAATTTGACAAAAATTGAGGCTTTACAACAGGCACAGATTGCTTTGATGAAGAACGATCGATCGCTCACTCAACTACTCAAATCCAACGCTCCAAATAGCGCTCAACCAATCTACAGTCCCCTAGACCATCCCTACTATTGGGCCCCATTTATCTTAATTGGCAACGGACTCTAATCAACGCCAATTCGATGAAATCCCTCGCTGTGGCGATCACTCCAGGCAGCCCCCTAAATCCCCCAAGTTTGGGGGACTTTGAGCAAGAAATCCTGTCCGAAAGTCCCCCAGATTTGGGGGGTTGGGGGGCAGAAGCGTTAAATACCGAAGCGAAAAAACTCTATCGAATTCACGTTAATCTGGGCAATCCCTTATCCCCCGTCAGTAAGGGACTTTGAACCGAGAATCCTGTCTTTCTAAGTAATCTCACGCTGTGGAACTTCTCAAATCAAAAATCCCCGACTTTTCTGAAAAATCGAGGATGTTGAATTTCACGATTAGAAACGATCGCTTACTCCAATCCCAACTCTCGCTTGAGTAAATTAATCGACTTGCTGGCTACCAGATTTTCGCAGCGAATCAACTGAGGTGGACGAATAATGTCATCTCTGGAGGCTGAAATGGTCGCACGAACCGTCGGATAACTTGCCTCATCGCTAATAATCGTGTGGGCACTGCGAACGATCGCATCTAACTTGTACTTGTCACCCAGTTGAGCCGTCATTACGAGTAAGTCGTCGCCGCGCAAGCTGTGAATGATCACCTCAGCTACGCCCACTGTCCCAGAACTCAAGCTCACAATTCCTAGACACGTCCCTTTGGGTAGCCCTTTGATCAGCTTCAGTTCTTTTTCAAAATCGTAGATGTCTACGGGGATCACACGGGCTGATCGAGGAGCGGCGATTCCTTCTGCCTGCGCGATGAAGTATCGACTGGTGACCACCGTACTCGATCGCGTCTGGTCAAGCACCTGACTCAATTCTTCCATTGGCACAAGCTGCATCGGAATGTTGAGGGCTTTTTCTAACTCTCGCAAAATGACTTCCCCGTTGGCCAAATCGTGATTGGGGGTCGTCACCAACACTTGAGCGCTACAGCGTAGTCGCCAGTCCATTTCTGCCAAAAATAGCTCACGCGCCTGACCCAGAGAGCACCCTTGTTTGAGCAACTCATCCAGGCTGTTTTGGATCAGTTTGTGTGCCTGCGGATATTGGTCAAGCAGAGGAGACTTTGCGATCGTGCCTGCATCGTGCCCTTGATCTCGAACGTAAATTCCAGAACCCGCTTGAGCATCGACAACGCCTGCTTCTTCGAGTTGACGATAAACCTTGCTAATCGTGTTTCGGTGCAGCCCAGTCTGCATGGCTAATTGACGAGTACTTGGCAAACGGTGCCCAGGGGGAAATTGTCGCGATGCGATCGCAAACAATATTTGGTTATATAGCTGTGTCGATGCCGGGATATCACTATCAGGCTGAATATGAAATTGCACCATGCCAGCGCCTCAAGACTGCTCGAAGAATGAATTTAGTGTGACGATTCCCTTTGGAATCTGCTTACTATTCCTACCATTTTAGATGCCTGATTTCTGAAGTAGTCTGGTGTTTTTTCTACGTTGTATTTGTATTTACCTCTCATCGTCAGTAATTGTTCTGAGCTTCTATGCTGGTCTAAGCAATCCTACAGAGGGCAGCCTGCTTGGTAATTTCACTCAATCTTCTTGATAAAAACTGCTGTAAAAACACTTCAGTGTGTATTAAAAGAGTGAGTTCAAATCAGTTTCAACGGCGCTTAAAACTTCAGTTAAGTAAATCAGTATGATGATAAAGTTTCTAACTCAAACGATACCATTCATTGCTTTTATGACTCAGATAGAAATCCGGGCAACTCATACAAAGATTTCCAACGAATCATTACAAATTGATGCTTATTTAGCAGAGCCATCTGCATCAGGAACCTATGGCGCGATCGTCGTCATTCAAGAAATTTTTGGCGTAAATTCGCATATTCGGGACGTGACTGATCGACTTGCCAGAGAAGGCTATGTAGCGATCACTCCTGCCATTTTTCAGCGCACGGCTCCCGGTTTTGAAATCGGTTACAGCGAATCTGAGACGAAACAGGGACGAGTTTACAAAGAGCAAACTCAAGCAACTGAACTGTTGAGTGATATTCAGGCGACGATCGCTTACCTTCGCACATTGCCCTCAGTAAACGGGAATGTCATTGGCGCGATCGGGTTTTGCTTTGGGGGACACGTCGCTTATTTAGCGGCAACTCTGCCCGAAATCAAGGCTACTGCTTCTTTTTACGGGGCGGGCATTGCGACGATGACTCCGGGTGGCGGGGTGCCGACGATCGCTCACACTTCCAAAATTCAGGGAACGCTTTACGCTTTCTATGGCACCCAAGATCCGCTAATTCCGATAGAGCAAATTGACCAGGTTGAGACGGAATTGCAGAAATGTTCTGACGCTCATCGGGTTTTTCGGTATGAGACAGGGCATGGATTTTTTTGTGATCAGCGATCGAATTACAGTTCAGAAGCAGCGATCGATGCCTGGGAACACGTCAAGGAACTTTTTGGAGGGATGAGGGATGAAACTAAAATTCAGAATTGAGAACTGGATGCTCAAAACTTAACCCTTCCAACTCCTCACTCCTCACTCCTCACCGTATTAAACTGGCAATATCAGCAAATTCACCTCACTCGCTGAGGGCTTCATTTCAGTGGTTATGAACAAATCAACTCAGTCTCGATCGAACGATGCAGCTTTCTCCATGGACGATTTTGCAAAGGCCCTGGAGCAACACGACTACCAGTTTGCCAAGGGGCAGATCGTTCAAGGAAGAGTTTTTAGCTATGAAAGCGGCGGCGCGTTGATAGACATTGGGGGCAAGTCTCCGGCATTTCTACCAGCCCAGGAAGCCAGTGTGCGCGAGATCAGTGATGTTTCGACCGTTTTGCCGACTGACGAAGATCGGGACTTTCTCATCATCCGTGAACAAGATGAAAATGGACAAGTCACCCTTTCGCTGCGCCAGCTAGAAATTAAGAAAGTCTGGGATAGTCTGGCAGACATGCAGGCGAATAATCAGAGCGTTCAGGTGCGCGTGACTGGGACGAATAAAGGCGGCGTGACGGTTGACTTGCAGGGATTGAGAGGGTTTATTCCGCGATCGCACTTGGTTGAGCGAGAAAATCTGGATGCTCTCAAGGGTCAGACTTTGACGGCGACGTTTTTAGAAGCAGATCGCGATCGCAACAAGCTGGTTCTCTCCAATCGTCTCGCGGCTCGTGCAGCAAACTTTAGCCAGCTTCAAGTCGGTCAACTGATTGAAGGCAAAGTGGCCAGTCTCAAACCATTTGGCGCGTTTATCGAATTCGACGGTTCGACAGGTCTGCTGCACATCAATCAAATCAGCAAAAACTACATTGCGTCGCTGCCGTCTCTATTAGAGGTTGGGCAAGTGATCAAAGCGATGATTGTCGATCTTGACGAAGGCAGAGGTCGCGTTTCGCTGTCTACCAAAGTTCTCGAAAACTTCCCTGGAGAAATGACCGAAAACATGGCGCAAGTCATGGAAGAAGCAGAATCGAGAAGCGATCGGGCCCGCAGCAATCTATAAGGATTGTGCAACCAAACGTTATCTATAGGGTGTTTTGAGCTTTGTGAAACGCACCCTACGAATGTTTAGTGTTATCGATGTTGTTGACTACTCGATTTCAAGGAGAACACGCTGAAAGTTGGTGAATTGACAGATTTTTATGACGCATCCTCGCCCCAGACCACTTTTTCCTCATCATCATGACTACCATTTGGGAACTCGATTATTACTCTCGTCCGATTCTGGATGATCAGAAGAAGAAAGTTTGGGAGGTTCTGATCTGTGAAAGTCCGACTCGGATTGATATGTCCGACTCCCTGTTTCGCTATTCGGAATACTGTCCGAGTACGCAGGTGAATTCGGTTTGGTTGAAGACGGCGATCGCGGAAGCCATTTCTCGTGCGCCTAATCCGCCGGACAAAATTCGCTTCTTTCGACAGGCAATGAATAACATGATCACGACTTCCTGTAAGGATCTGGAAATTCCCTCTCAACTGAGTCGCCGCACGATCGCTCTGAGTCAATGGCTGCGCGATCGCATGGAAACCACTTATCCTCAACATCCCGGTTATCAGCCTGGAAAGAACGCTTCTGTCATATTTCCAACGACCCCTCCTCAACCGTTGCCCGATGCGCTGATTGGTCAAAAATGGACGTTTGCTACCCTCGAAGCCAGTGCCTTTGACGACTTAAATGAATGGTCGATCGACTTTGGCGAAACTTTTCCGGTCAAGATAGCAGGACTTGAGGCAGACACGCCGATTCCGGGGTTGATCATCTACTCACCTCGTGCAGTGCCAATGGCGGCCTGGATGTCTGGATTAGAGATGGCGGCGGTTAAATTTGACAGCGAATCTTCGACCCGATTGCTGCTCGAAACGGGCGTTAGCGATCGCTGGATTCTCACCAGCATTGATGCCAAAACCAAGGTGGAGGCTCAAGCGTTTGAAGCGTCGAAGGCGCGATCGCAGCAGGTTCATTTTTTGGCGATTCAGTCCAGTCCTGATGTAGAAGCCTTTGCTGGATTTTGGTTATTACAAGAGATCAATTTGGCGTAGGGTGATTAGCAGACCCCATATTCGCAAAACTCAAATCTATCGAACATGTTGTTAGAACAATTGTTAGAGTTGGCTGCGCGATCGGGCGCTGAATCAGCAGAAGTTTTTCAGTCACGATCGCTGTCTCGTCCGGTTTACTTTGAGGCAAATCGGCTAAAACAACTCGAAAGCGCTGAGTCTGAGGGGACGGCTCTCCGGCTCTGGAAAGGCGGCCGTCCTGGATTGGTGGTAGCCTATGGCGATGTGGAAGCTCAAGATTTGGTGGATCGCGCGATCGCCCTCAGCCAACTGAATGAACCGGAAGCGATCGAACTGGCTCCTGCGTCTCAGATGCACTACCCCGATTTGGGCAAAGTGGTTCCGGTTGAGCAGTTGGTAGATTGGGGCAAACAAGCGATCGAGCTAGTGCGCGAACAGTATCCCGAAGTGCTGTGTGCGGGGGGTTGGGAATGTGAGGCAGAAAGCACTCGTTTGATCAATTCCAATGGTCTGGACTGTGGCTATACCGACAATACGCTGAGTGGCTATCTAGAAGTCGAGTGGATTCGGGATGAAGATTTTTTGAATGTAAGCGATGGGCAAACCTTGAGAGACAGCCTTGACCCTGTTTTGGTGGCTCAACAAGTGATGCAGCGATTGGAATGGGCCAAAGAAAACGTCGCACCGCCGATCGGTCGGGTTCCCATTCTCTTCACATCCAAGGCGGCGGATATGCTGTGGGGCACTGTGCAGGCGGCGTTGAATGGCAAACAGGTGATCGAAGGGGCTTCCCCGTGGAGCGATCGCTTAAATGAACTCGTCACCTCTGAGGCAATTACGATTAAACAAGAACCCCATGCTGGCCCGTTTAGCTGTCCGTTTGATGATGAAGGAACGGCGACTCGTGCGATTACGTTTCTCGATCGGGGCGTTTTGCAGTTGTTTTATGCCGATCGCACAACGGGAAATCTTTTGGGCAGTGGCACAACAGGAAATGGGTTTCGTCCCGGTTTGGGCAGCTATCCAAATCCAGGTTTGTTCAATCTATTGATCAGTCAGGGAACGAAATCGTTTGCCGAATTGGTGGCAGGAATAGAAGACGGATTGATTCTAGATCAAATGTTGGGCGGCGGATCTGGAATCTCTGGCGAATTCTCGATTAACGTGGACTTGGGTTATCGGATTCAAAAAGGTCAGATCGTCGGCAGAGTCAAGGATACGATGGTTTCTGGTAACGTCTACACAGCGTTGAAGAATTTGATCGAATTGGGTGGCGACGCGGATTGGAATGGGTCTTGTTTTACGCCTTCTGTGATTGTCGATGGATTGTCCGTCACGGGACGAAGCTAATCCAAAAATACACAGAAGGGTGAACGGTTTTGATTTCTCTACCATTCACCCCTGTATTGCAGAATCTGTAATCGCTTCGATCTCTTATGGCTTCAGCACAATCTTGATGCAGTTATCTTTTTTGTGTTTGAAGATCTCGTAGCCTTTTGGCGCTTCGTCGATCGACATCGTGTGAGTAATGATGAAAGTCGGATCGATGTCACCGTTCTGAATGTGTTCTAACAACGGTTTCAGGTAGCGGTGAACGTGGGTTTGTCCCATTTTAAAGGTCAAGCCCTTATTGAAGGCGGCACCCATCGGAATCTTGTCCAAAAAGCCCCCATAAACTCCCGGCAGCGAAACGGTTCCGCCTTTACTACAGGAGACGATCACTTGGCGCAGGGCGGTGGGGCGATCGGTTTCCAGTCGGACGGCTTGCTTGACGCGATCATACAAAAAGTCTGGCCCCGCTCCGTGTGCCTCCATGCCGACCGCATCGATACAGGCATCTGGGCCGCGTCCTCCGGTGAGTTCCTTGAGCGCTTCGCCTGCGTCCATTTCTTCGTAGTTGATGACTTCGGTGGCACCTGCTTGTTCTTTGGCCATTTTGAGGCGTTCGGGGACGCGATCGATAGCGTACACTCGCTCGGCTCCCAGCAAGAAAGCACTCTTGATCGCAAACTGTCCGACTGGCCCACAACCCCAGACGGCGACACTATCTCCGGGCTTGATGTTGCAGTTTTCGGCTGCCATATAGCCCGTCGGAAAAATGTCGGTTAGAAACAGCACTTGCTCATCCGTCAAGCCGTCTGGAATCTTGAATAAGCCTGTATCGGCAAACGGGACGCGAGCATATTCCGCTTGACCGCCTGCATACCCGCCAAAAATGTGAGAATACCCAAACAATCCAGCCGCAGAGTATCCATACAGCGCCTCGGCCATGAATGCATTGGGATTGGAATTATCACACAGCGACCACAGTGTTTTGTTACAAAAATAACAGCTTCCGCACGAGATTGTGAACGGGACGACTACACGATCGCCAATACTCAGATTCTTGACAGCAGAACCGAGTTCGACGATTTCTCCCATAAATTCGTGACCCATAATATCGCCCGACTGCATACTGGGGATATACCCATCGTAAAGGTGCAAATCAGAGCCACAAATGGCTGTCGAAGTGATTTTAACAATGGCATCACGGGGATTAAGAATTTTGGGATCGGGCACGTTGTCTACGCGAACATCGGTTGCGCCATGCCAGCAAACTGCTTTCATTTATGGATTCTCCTAGCGATTTTGTAGCGATTTTGGTAATGGATAATCGGCAATGGGAGATTGTTAGCACCCACTACCGACTTTTATCTATTCAGTAATCAATCCAGCGTTGATTAATCTGCTTTATAGTATCCAGGCTTTTCTCCTGAAACTTTACCAACTGTGTTATCAACAGCGTTCTCGACATCATTGATAAACTCTTTGGTACTGTCTGGAATTGGCTCGTCTAAATTGAGTTTTTCTTTGACCGTTTCAGCGATGTCTTTGAGCTTGTTACCCGTGTCGCGGATTGATTCGTCACGGCGATTGTTCACGAATGTTTGTTCGTTGTCTGCGCGATAGACATCTTTTGTCGTGTCAAGTGTTTGATGATTGCGAACTTTCTCAGAAGAATCAAGCGCTTTGAGCTTTTCGCCTGCGTCTTGGACACTGCTGGATTGCTCAATAATTTCCTTCGCTCCTTGGGGAGTCACAGCCGCCATAGCTTGCACTCCATTCGTGCTAAATAGAATGCCCACAAACAGCGCAGCGCTGGCGAGAAGAGTTGTAATCGTTCGGATGAGTTGAGTCATGGTTACAAATAGAAATGGTTTAAGGTCGAAGGACAACTTTGATGCACTTATCTTGCTTGTGCTTAAACATTTCGTAGGCTTCTTTGGCCTGAGTTAGCGGCATGTGATGAGTGAAGACATAAGAGGGGTCAATTTCACCGTTGAGGGCGCGATCGAGCAGCATTGGCATATATCGCTGTCCGTGCATTTGTCCCATTTTCAGCGTCAATCCTTTGTTAAAGGCCGCCCCAAATGGCATCTTGTCCACAAATCCGCCGTAGACTCCCATCACCGACACAGTTCCGCCTTTGCGACAGGCGACCATCATTTGCCGCAAAACGTGAGGGCGATCGGTCTCCAATCTGACCGCTTGCTTTGCCTCATCGTAGAAGCCCATTAGACCCATCCCGTGCGCTTCCAGTCCAACGGCATCGAGACAAGCATCTGGCCCGCGTCCGCCCGTCATTTCCTTGAGCGCATCGCCTGCATCGACTTCTTCGTAGTTGATCACTTCAGCGCCGCTTTTTTCTTTCGCGAGTTGCAGCCGTTCGGGGACGCGATCAATAGCAATTACCCGTTCGGCACCCAGCATGTAGGCACTGCGAATCGCAAACTGTCCCACGGGCCCACAGCCCCAGACGGCGACCGTATCTCCGGGCTGAATGTCACAAAGTTCTGCGCCCATGTATCCCGTCGGAAAGGCATCCGAAACGGGAAGCGCCTGCTCATCGGTCAGTCCGTCGGGAATCTTAACAGCCCCATGATCGGCAAACGGAATTCTTATGTACTCTGCCTGAGAGCCTGCAAAGCCACCAAACAAGTGAGAATAACCAAAAATTGCCGCCGTCCCAAATCCAAAAAGCGGTTCTTGTAGCGCCCCATTGGGATTGGAGTTATCGCACAACGACCACTGCTGACGACTACAGTAATGGCAATGTCCACAGCCAATAATTGAGGAAACGACGACCCGATCGCCCTTCTTCAACTTCTTAACCTCTCTGCCAATCTCGACCACTTCGCCAATAAATTCGTGACCGATAATGTCACCCGGCTGCATTGAGGGAATGTAACCATCATAGATATGAAGATCCGACCCACAAATCGTCGTCGCCGTCACCTTGAGAATTGCATCACGCGGATTCAAGATCGTCGGATCAGGAACAGTTTCGACCCGCACATCATTTGCACCATGCCAACAGACCGCTTTCATTGAATAACCAGTTCCTCTATTGATTTAAATTGGATTTAATGTTGCTAATCAAAGAGAGGGAAAAAGGAATCAGCACTTGCACCAAATTTACGTGTTGTTGGTACAGATTTTCGCCCCCTAAATCCCCCATTCTGGGGAACTTTGACTTCGGAAAAACATGCCCTTGAAGCAAAGGATAAAGTCTCTCCTAAAAATCTCTTACTTCATCCCTCTCGCAAAGCGTGCCGCCAGCGGCAACCCCTCATCCCTCATCCCTTCATTTACCCCCTCGGCTGCCCTTCTGTCGTAGCAATTTCTCCCGCTTCCATCAGTTGTTTAAAGCGGCGCAGTTCGTCACCGATTTGTTGTTCGGGTTCTTCGCCAAAAAGTTTGGCCAGTGCAGCCGTGACCATGCCGCCCGGAATGTCGTATTCCATCACAACTTTGACTTCGGTGCCCCGATCGCCCGGTGCAGGGGTAAAGCGCACAAAGCCAGAATTCTCGATATCAGCGCCGTCGATCGAGGCCCAAGCGATCAGTTGGTTTGGCTGATCGTTGATGATGTCAGCATCCCACTCAACGGTTTGACCCATCGGCGCTTTGGCAACCCAGTGAGAACGACGCAGATCGATCACTTTCACCGATTCGACATGCTTCATAAAGTTGGGCAGGTTTTCAAAATCGTGCCAGTAGTTGTAGAGTTCTTCTGCCGATTTTTTGATGGTGACGGTCTTCTCAACTTTGATCGATTTATTGGCACCGACGGCATCACCAACTTTTTCGGTCAGGCTTTTATCTGCTTTCGCGCCGTGGTAAGCCAGCGTTCCGCCTGCGATCGCAGTTAAGACTCCCCGAAGCGATCGCTGACTCAATCCTGATAGCACCATTGCACTACCACCGATAATAGATGCCCAGCGTTCTTTATCAGACACGCCTGTCTGTTGCTCTTCGGCTGGATTAGTCTTTGACGATTCTGTTTCCATGATGATTTCTTTGGTGATTTTTCTAGTGAGTTATTTACTGTGAGAGTCTTGAGTTTTAAGCAAAAAATTTCACCTTAAAACCCAAGACTTAAAACGATGACTTCTTAGCCACTAACCGCAGGTCTGCTAGTCGGCATCGGAGGCTGAGGAACGCTGGCATTCAAGCGATCTTTGTACAGATTGGCAATGCGCTGTTCGTCTTTTGACAGGGTGACTTCCATTTGGTCAAAGAGTTCGACAGTCGCGGGATCGGTGATTTTGTTTCTCAGGTTGTAGGTGTCTACTACGCCTGTTTGCAAGTCACCCAGGGCGCGACGCAACACTTCACTGTCACTTTGACGGGTTTGGAAGAAGTTCTTTAAACTCGCTAAAGCAGCGCTGGCTGTAGCTTGTAGAGAAGTTTTTTCGCCCAATACTTCTAACCGAGCTTCTAGCATTTGAATGTGACGCTGTTTGTTGGCGCGAATGTCTTGAAACAACTCGGTCATGGCTTCGTCGGTGGCGTTTTTGGCGTAGTTGTCGAATACTTCTAATCCGTAACGCTCACCCGCGATCGCCGTGTTAATTGCGTTCACAATTTCGCTCTTGCTCGATCCGCCCCACTCTTCGCCCAGTTTCCACCAGCCTGCGTCGGCATCGCCCACATCGGGCAGCGTTGTATCGGGCAGCGAAAGTCCCAAATGAGTCAAAATTGCGGTGGTGAAAATCGGTAAATCGCCGGGACGACGCGATGTGATCAGGTTGTCATCAATCACTAACGGTTCGTCTACAAACTCGGCTCCCGCATTTTGCATATCTTTGCGGATGGCCCGAAATCCAGTTGCTCTCACCCCTTTGAGCAGATCGCCTTCGATCAAAACCTGCGGCCCGTGACACACAGAAGCAACCAAAACGCCCGCTTCCATTGCATCCTTGACAAACCGAACAGTCTTCATGTTGGTTCGCATTTTGTCAGGAGCCATGCCGCCGGGAATAATTACTGCGTCAAAGTCAGCGGCGATCGCTTCAGTAGTGGTAGCATCCGCTTCGATCGACAGCTTTTCTTGCTTGCCCTTGTACTCTTCATTCATGCGAGAACCCAGTACGACAACTTCAGCTCCCGCCTTTTTGAGCGCATTGTAAGGAAGCTGAAATTCTGAATCCTCAACCCCTTGCTCGATCAGAATGGCGACGCGCTTTTTGCTCATCTCTTGACCATTTGTGTCCATGCCAAACCTCTTCTGTTATCACCGCTCCAGCCAATAAGACTAGGTTGATAGAGCGATCGCGCTCCTCATTCCAGGGGGATAAGCCGTTCTCACTCTCACGGTAGATTTAGACTTTGGGCGGCTGGTTCTCTGCCTATTTGAAGATTTTGAGATTCGCAAAGATTCGTTACCTTGCATTCATCTAGGCGAATAGGAGCAAAAATTATGGCAGATGCAGAACAGGCTCGGAGAAGTCCCACTGATAATGACGATTTGGAGTCGGCTCTCCACAATTTTGGCGCTCCGGTTGAGGATGAAATTGACGACGAAACCCTCGGAGACGAGCAAGATTTTGGCGACGTGCCGCAAGAATATACCGAGTCGTATGGAACGGGTGTGCAGGAGATGCCTGGTTATACGATCGGTGGCCGCACCATGCGCGATCGTGCCAGCGAATTCAACGAGGCAACTCCCGAACTCACAGGCGGCGACATTGATGCAGACTACGAGCAAGCGAATGCAGTCGGGGATGAATCTGTGGGCGGAACGGTTTCCACGCCTGATATGGACATTGTGGATGATCTAGGGAAAGCGGTTGGTTTGGAAATGGACGATCGCGCTTTTCTCCGCACCAATGAGATTTTGGAACAAAGAGACGATCGCCGCTGGGAATTGGAACCAACCTCTTCAGAAGACTATGGCGATCGTCAAATGGAACTCGACGAGATCATGAGTTCGCAAGGTGATGAGGATACTGAATAGCAAACCGATCGAATACTAAAAACAAGGAATTAGAAATGAGTTTGAAACCGATTAGTCAACAAGTTGCGGTCATTGTCGGAGCGTCTAGCGGCATTGGTCGAGATACGGCGCTAAAGATGGCTGAAAAAGGCGCGAAAGTCGTCGTAGCCGCTCGCAGTAAAGAAGGATTAGCGACGCTGGTTGAAGAGATTCACCAAAAGGGTGGAGAAGCGATCGCTGTTCCTGCTGACGTTGCTGATTTCAATCAGGTTAAAGAAATTGCAGATAAGGCGGTTGAACGATTTGGACGCATTGACACTTGGGTTCATTTGGCGGCAACCTCTGTGTTTGCAACTTTTGACAATGTGACTCCTGAAGAATTCAAGCGCGTTATTGAGGTGAATTTGTTGGGTCAAGCCTATGGTGCGATGGCTGCATTGCCTCACTTAAAGCGAGAAGGCCGAGGCGCATTGATTCACATTACGTCGATGGAAGGGCGGCGATCGCTTCCTTACCAAAGTGCCTATTCTTCTTCAAAACACGGCACGATCGGCTTTCTAGATGCCCTGCGAATCGAACTTAAGCATGAAGGCTTTCCGATTAGCGTCACCAACATTATGCCTGGTGTGATCAACACGCCTTTCTACAACAAAGGCAAGACCAAACTGGGGGTCAAGCCGACTGGAATTCCGCCTTACTATGATGCGAGTTTGGTGACAGATGCCATTCTCTACGCCGCCGAAAACCCCGTTCGCGATTACATTGTGAGTGATGTGGGTCGCGCTTTGGATGTTGCCCAACGCATTTCTCCGGGATTGGTGGACGCTGCGCTGTTAGCGATCGCCTTTGAAGGACAAAAGACCAACGATGTCAAGTCTGAAGACGACCCAAACAACCTGTACGAGCCAGTTCAGGGATACGACAAAGTAGAAGGCGACTTTAGCAAACTCGAAATTCCCAGTCTGATCGACATGATTGATAAGGGGCCGGCTTTAGCGATCGGTGCCGTCACTGCGGCTGCGTTAGGAGTTTTTGTATTGCTAGGCGGAATGAATAATAGATAAATTTTTCAACGCTATCTTAAACGCTGGATGTAGGGATGTTAGCCGTAATGTCCCTACGTTTTGGTAACCAATTTTCAGATTAACGTGAATTCGATGAAATCCTTCGCTGTGGCGATCACTCCAGGCAGCCCCCTAAATCCCCCAAGTTTGGGGGACTTTGAGCAAGAAATCCTGTCCGAAAGTCCCCCAGATTTGGGGGGTTGGGGGGCAGAAGCGTTAAATACCGAAGCGAAAAAACTCTATCGAATTCATGTCAGATTAAAATTCGCAACAGAGATGACTTAGATCACAATGGTTAGAACGCGCAAACGCAAAGATTTAATTCAGAAGATTGCACAAGAACGACTCGGTTATGATGATTTGCGTCCCGGACAAGAAGCCGCCATTCGATCGCTGCTAGAAGGCAAAGACACGCTGGCTGTAATGCCCACAGGATCAGGAAAGTCAGCCATTTATCAACTCGCAGCCGAAGAGACTCCAGGAGCGACGATCGTGATTTCTCCCCTGTTAGCGTTGCAGAAAGATCAGGTGGAAGCGATCGACGATCGAGACAAAATTGGCCATGCTGCGGTTCTCAATTCCACCATTTCTGCATCAGAGCGGCTAGAAGTTTTTCAACGCTGGCAAAGTGGCGAACTGGAATTTTTGTTTCTTGCCCCTGAGCAGTTTAATAACCTGGATACGATCGATCTGCTGCAAACTAATAAACCTTCTCTATTTGTGATCGATGAAGCTCACTGTATTAGCGAATGGGGGCACAATTTTCGACCCGATTATTTGCGATTGGGGACGGTGATTGAGGCGATCGGGCATCCCACCATTTTGGCGCTGACGGCGACGGCTTCTCCGCCCGTTCGAGAAGAGATTATGCAGCGTTTGGGAATGCGAGATCCACGAGTGATTGTGCGCGGATTTGACCGACCGAATATCTTTTTGAGTGTCGATCGCTTTGATGATGAAGCTGAAAAACGCGAAGTCTTTGTTAAACGAGTCAAACAAGCCGAAAAACCAGGCATTGTCTACGCTGCAACCCGAAAGGAAACCGAACAGATCACAGAATTACTCAAACAAGCAGACATTCAGGCAGCCAGTTATCATGCTGGAATGAAATCAAAAGAACGTCATCAGGTTCAATCAGATTTCATGAGCGATAACATAGACGTGATTGTTGCAACAACAGCATTTGGAATGGGAGTCGATAAGCCAAATGTGCGCTTTGTGTTTCATTACAACATCAGTGATTCTGTCGATTCTTATTACCAGGAAATCGGACGCGCTGGGCGAGATGGCGATCCGGCGAATGCTGTCCTGTTCTACACACCAGACGATTTGAATCTGAGAAAATTCTTCTCTGGAGGCGGCAAACTAGCTGTCGAACAAATCGCCCAAGTTGCCCAAATCGTACAAAATCAGCGTGAACCGATCGACCCCAAAACCCTCCAAGAACTAACTGACCTCTCCAAATCCAAACTCCGAACCGCCCTCAATCATCTGCAAACCGCAGGCGCGATCGAGTCTTTACCAACGGGTGAAGTTCTTACAGCAGACGGAGCGCCAGATTTAGAAAAAGCAGCCAACGACGTGCTACGGGCACAAGAACGCAAAGCCAAAGTGGAGCGATCGCGATTAGAGATGATGCGTGGCTATGCCGAGGTCAAAGATTGCCGCCGTCGATACTTACTAAACTACTTTGGCGAACAGTTTGATGAATGCTCCAAGACATGCGACAACTGCAAAGCTGGAATCGCTGCCAACAACGACGGATTAAAACCTTATGAACTCGATAGCCTTGTCATTCACAAATCCTGGGGTCAAGGAACGGTGATGCGTTATGAAGGTGATAAGATAGTCGTTCTATTTGACCAGGTAGGTTATAAAACGCTGAGTACCATTACCGCTGTTTTACAAGGAATTTTGAGAAAAGTTGTATAGCGATCGTTCTGAGGATCGTGGATTAAATAAAATTGGTCTTCGTAGGATGGGTTGAACTTTGCGAAACGCACCGCCACCCATCGATTTTGGTACGTTTTGCTAACGCTCAACCCACCCTACAAATGTCACCCGATAGGCAAATTATTAAATTCCCGATCCTACGCTTTATGCTCGTAATAGCTAGAGATATGTTCATATACATGATCAGGGAAATGAAGATCACGATAGACATTACAAGCATCAGGATCATCAGCATTGGGGCAAATCGGAAAGTCTTGATTACTCTGCCATTCTAGAATGCGGTCGCGCTTCGGTGGATTATAATCTTTGCCCTGCACTTGTTGATAGAGCGCTTTTGCTTCTGCCTGACTAAAATCAGAATCTTTTTGCAAATATTCGATCAACTCGTCTTGTTCCAGAAAGTGACGCGCCACCATTGCAAAAACTAATCTTCCATAGTGTCCAATGTCTTGCCCTTCGTCTAACGCATCCGTTAGATGGGACATCATTTCACTCTTGCGAAGTTCTTCAACTGCCATGATCTCAAAGTGGGTTGAGTGTTGATTTAGTACATTCCTATTACTGTTGTAGTTCGGATTACAAAATCTTCCGTCTACCGATCGAACGATTCACCCCAAACGGCATCCCTCATCCCTTCTTCTCACCCCTCCAGACATCGAATCGCCTCCAACAGCCCTCTCGCCTTATTCAACGTTTCCTCATATTCCTTTTCAGGCTCAGAATCTGCAACCAGTCCCGCGCCTGCCTGCACACTGACAATATGTTTGCCGTTACCCTCAGATCGAACCACCATCGTCCGAATGGCGATCGCCGTATTCAACTGTCCTTCAAAGTCATAGTAGCCATAGGCTCCCGAATAAACTCCTCGACGGCACGGTTCTAAATTGTGAATAATTTCCATCGCCCGAATCTTAGGTGCGCCGCTGACCGTCCCGGCTGGAAAACAGGCTTTGAGCAAATCCCAGGCAGTCTTGTCAGGCGATAGTTCTCCGACCACGTTGCTGACGATGTGCATAACGTGAGAATAGCGCTCAATTACCATCAACTCATCCACCCTCACCGAACCATTCACACAGACCCTTCCCAAATCATTGCGTCCCAGATCGACCAGCATGACGTGTTCTGCGACCTCTTTGGGATCTTGCAGCAGATCTTGAGCGAGGGCATCATCTTCTTGAGGCGTTTTGCCTCGGCGACGAGTGCCTGCGATCGGTCTCACTGTTGCAATCTTGGGCGCAGTTGGGTCGGGCGATCGGTCTGCCTTCACCATCACTTCAGGACTTGAGCCAATGATCTGCCAGTCGCCAAAATTAAAATAAGCCATGTAGGGCGAAGGATTGATCAGACGCAGCGATCGATACAACCCAAACGGATCGCCATTATATTCCGCAGACAATCGCTGAGAAATCACCACCTGAAAAATATCGCCCGCCTTGATGTGGTCTTTGGCCTTTTCAACGTTGGCGCAAAATTCAGCCTGAGTCGTATTGCTGCTAAATGAAGCGGTTTGACTGCGATTTCCCGATTCGGGAGAGTTCCACGATAAAAGAGTGGCTTGCTCAGACAGCGGCGATTGCAGCTTGTGGACGAGTTGAGTCACCCGATCGCACGTCTGTTGATAAGCCTGTTCCAAATTCGTCTCAGGGTTTCGCAGGTCAGCGTAAGCGATCGCCCAGATTTTGCGCTTCACTTGATCAAAGATCAGCAACTGATCGACCTGCATCCACAACCCATCCGGTTGATCGGTTTCACTCGTCGGATAAACGGGGACACGCGGCTCGATCCAATGAATCAACTCATAGCCCCAAAAGCCAAACAGTCCGCCAATTCCAGGAGGTAGCTGAGGCAGTTTAACCGGACGGTAAGGCGCAAGACACTCGGACAGGGTATCAAACGGGTCGCCCTGAAAGAATTCTTGAGTACCATCGCGATGAGTCTGAATGGTGCGATCGCCCTTCGCCTCCAGCACCCACTGCGGATCACACCCCAAAAAGCTATACCGCCCCAGCGTTTCTCCTCCTTCGACCGACTCCAACAAAAAGCTATACGGCTGCCCCGCACAAACGCGATACCACGCCGACACAGGCGTATCCAAATCAGCAACCCATTCCTGATACACCGGAACAAAATTACCCAGTTGTGCGAGTTGAGAAAACTGAGAAAAGTCTGGAAAGATCATGGGAGTTCAAGAAGGGATGAGGGGTTGTCTTCGACACGCTTCGCGAGAGGGATGAGGGATGAGGGATGAGGGATGAAAGGTCAGGATACAGTACTCAGGTGATGAAGCTCAAAGGAATTGTTTTGGGGCGGGGATTGAAATTTTGTCTTAAAGTCCCCCAGATTGGGGGGTTGGGGGGCAGAAGCACCAAACAACGCAGCGAAAAAACTTCGTCGATCGTACCCCTTCATCTAACCTGAACCCAATGCAAACGATCGCTTCATTCCTTTAAAACACCAAGGAGCCAAAATCCAGACGAATGCCGAATTCTGACTCCTGAGCAAAGATCAACCGATCGACAAGTTAAGGGTCGTAAGATTTGCGACTGCTGAACTTGATCTTGGCCGCTTCGGTGTTTGCGCCAATGTTGCGAGGAACGCTATTGACGGCCACGCGACCTGGATTTACTTTTTCGGGGAAGACACCATCGTTAGGATGCAAATACTGAATCTCACCGTTGGGGAAAATCCGGTAGATCTTGTAGTTGGTGATCTTAAACTTGGCGCGGAGTTGTTGTCCACCTAATGCGATCGCATATTCCTTACGGGCAAGATACAGCAGGTTGTCGCCTTGACGCATCGTTGCAGCGCCGCCTGTAGGAAGCTCAAATACCTGTTCTTTGGGGCTAGTCCAGGTAATGGCATATTTCTCTTCGACTAGGGCTTTGGTCAGTAGTCCGCCTGTCCCGCCACCGAACAAGGGCGATTGTCCAGTAAGAGTTTCTGTCATAGGTCACGCTCTAAACGTTTTTAGGCATCCTACCACCTGGGCTTGACCTTGTTTGATGAACTGTAACAGTTGTTAGCAATTAGGGGGTATCTAATCGCGCTTCTGCGATCGCCCTCTCACATTCGACGACCGCTCCTCGCTGGTGGGGACGACGGGAATCGTAAAGTGAAATTCTGTCCCTCGATCTTTGCCGTCTGATTCTGCCCAAATTTTGCCGCCCCAGCCTGCGATGATCTGGCGACAGATGGCCAGTCCCAATCCGGTGCCGCCTGTGGTTCGCCGTAAGGCTCCTTCTTCTTGGTAGAAGCGATCGAATACGGTTTCCAGCCGATTGCGCTCAATGCCGCGTCCCGTATCTGCGACGGTAACTTGTAGCATTTTGCTGCCACTGCGCTTGGCCTGAATCGTGACGCTGCCTTTAGAATCGGTAAACTTGCAGGCGTTGTCTAGCAATTTAGAAATGACTTCGACGAGCCATTCGCCATCCACTTGCACGAGCGGCAGTTCGGCGGGTAGCTCATTGTGGATTTGGGGCAAAGGATTTTCAAACCGTCTTGCTTGAAGGCTACTCATTGCTAGATAGACGCATTCATCCAGCGGCAAAGGTTCTAAGCGCCATTCGACTCGCCCACTTTCTAATCGCGAGAGGGTGAGAAAATCTTGAATTAGCTTTCTCATACGATCGGCATCCGTCAGTGCAGAATTCAACATCACCTGACGCAAATCGGCTGACATATCTGGCTCAGTGGCGAGACTTTCGAGACAGACTTGAATCGTCGATAAAGGCGTTCGCAGTTCGTGTCCAGTAATGGCGATCAGGTTGCTGCGGGTGCGATCGAGCGCTTCTAGCTGCTGGTTGAGATCTTCCAGGTTGGCGTAGGATTCGGCTTGAATCAAGGCAACGCCGATTTGAGTGGCGATCGCTTCCACCATCTCCAGTTCGTGGCGCTCTAATTTGTGAGGCGTGGCGTTGCAGTAGTGCAGTTCGACCATGCCCAGCAGTTGATTTTGATTGAGAACAGGCACCATCAGCCACGATCGCACCTGCCGCCCTTGAGCCAACGTTTGGAAGGGTTGAGTCAAGCGATCGTCGGTTTCGGTGTCCTCAGCATAGACAGGCTCTTGTTTTTGTAGCACTTCTTGAAAGAGGGGATTTGCCTGCAATAGCCAGGTTTCACCCAACAGCGACGTGGAACATTGAAACCCGTTCATCGGCTTCCTGGCTTTTCCGTTTCCTGGCTCCTCGGCTCCTCGACTGCCCAAAAACTCATACTCCAAAATAGCCGTTGCGTCAGTGGCTTTGCAGCGATAGATCAGACAGCGCCCCGCATTGAGAACTTGCCCCAACTCCCGAACGGCGACATTGAGGATTTCATCAGGGTTGAGCGATCGGCGCACTGCTGCGGTAATGGAATTGATCAGTCGTTCTTTGCGTTCTTTTTCGGCGATCGATCGATAGGCTTTAGAAAGCTTGTACTGTCCGGCTTGTAGATAGGTCACCAACCGTTCGGCAAAGGGGCCAGGATCGACTTGATTAAAGCCAGTGGATTCATTGGCTCCAATCTGAGTTAGAACAGGCGCAATTTTTTCCACAAGTTCTGGACGATACTGCAAAATGCGGTGCAGCAGAATCTCGGCTGACTTGTAGACAGTTTGGCGATCGAACGTCCAGATTCCTTCAAATCGTCGCGACTGATCGACATGTAAATCAGGAACGCCCTGTTCGGATTCGTGAAATCGCTCTTTGCAGATCAGACAAGATGCGTACTGCTGCCCCAAGACAACGAGATGCCATTCTTTGCTCAGACCGTCGGTTGGCTCAAAGGCGATCGTTTCGTACTGCTGAGAACGGTTGGCAAAATCGGTTTCGGGAGCCGCCAACACATACACCTGATCGGTGCGTTCGGCAATTCTCAAGTAGCGGTGAGATTCTTGACGATAAAACCGCTCTCGTTGAAAACTGGCAATCACTAAAGGACGATCAACCCCCGCCAAAACCTGGTCTTCCATTGCGTGGGAGAGGGCCGTCAACGAAGACTTAAAGTAAAGTTGGGGACGTACCTGGGGAAGCGCTTTGAGCAGGGTATCCAGGACTGAATCGGGGATGATCATCAATCGTTTTACAAGCCAGATTGGGTAATATCCAGCAGGCTAAGACTTGGCTCTGCGTCTTAACGGACAAACCGAACATTTCTAAGGGGTCTTCTCCAAATTAACCGCAGGTCAAGACGTAGCCACGCCAACGCACCACGGTTACTTGATTGTAAGGGGTCAGCGGGCCTCTGCCCCTATCTGCGAGTGTTTCTTAATGCTGAAGCGCGCTACTGTTCTAGGAGAACGACGGCATGGGCGGCGATCGCTTCTTCTCGCCCGACGGCATCCAATTTTTCGTTAGTTGTCGCTTTAATCCCCAGTCGATCGGGTGGCAGCTTGAGAATGGTGGAGAGGCGCGATCGCATCGATTCAATATGAGGCTTGAGTTTGGGGCGCTCTGCTACGACGACAGAATCAATATTGCCAATTTGCCAGCCTTTATCTTGAATCAATTGATGCACCTGCGCCAACAGCACCAAACTATCAGCCCCAGCCCATTTTGGGTCGGTCGGCGGAAAGTAATGTCCAATATCTCCTAGACTCAGCGCCCCCAGCATGGCATCCATAATGGCGTGAGTCAGCACATCGGCATCACTATGGCCCAACAACCCTGCTTCATGCTCAATTTTGATCCCGCCCAAAATCAGGTCACGTCCAGCTACCAGGCGATGAATGTCGTACCCGTTTCCAATCCGAATAGTCATACGATTAGCCATTAACTTTTAGCTTTTAGCTTACAGTCCGAGGGGAAAGTCTTCGATGTGAAGTTGGTTGAGGTCTTGACGCTGCCTCATCCCTCATCCCTCATCCCTCATCCCTCATCCCTTCTTTCCATCCCTCATCCCTTTCCGTTTCTCAATCTCTGTGTCGCGAAGTTCAGCTTCCTCACTTAGCCACTTTTGGTAGAGGTCAGGTCGTCTAGTTTTGGTGCGCTCGATTTGCTGCTGTTTGCGCCAGCGATCGATCTCAGCATGATTGCCAGACCTCAAGACAGGCGGAACTTGCCATTCTCGAAACAGCGGCGGTCGCGTAAATTGAGGGTAATCGAGCAGACTCGTTTCAAAACTTTCTGATTTTAAAGACTCTTCTTTACCGATCGTCCCTGGAATCAAGCGAATCGTCCCATTCAACAACGCCAACGCGGGAATTTCTCCACAGGTCAGCACAAAATCTCCGAGTGACACCTCGCGATCGACCAGATTCAACACTCGCTCATCAATCCCTTCATAATGTCCGCAAATGATGACAAGCTGATCGTAGTTAACCGCCAGATCCCTGAGTAACGGTTGATTCATCGGTTGTCCCTGGGGCGTGACAAAAATGATTTCTCGTCGGGGCAAAACGGGCAACGATTCGACTGCCGCAAAAATTGGCTCCGGTTTCATCAACATGCCAACACCCCCACCGTAGGGTTCATCATCTACCTTACGATGCTTGTCTGTGGCAAAATCACGAGGGTTAATCAAATGGACTTCCGCGATTTGTTTTGCCAGAGCTTTACCCAACAGCCCAGAATTGAGCGGTGAGACAAAAAAGTCGGGGAAGAGAGTCACGATATCGAAGCGCATGTTTGAGTCAGGTAAAAGAGTTTTGAGGACTGGGAGCTAAGAATCATGGATTAAACAAACGTGACGCATCAAGTCGCGGCTACTCCAACAAACCCACCTTCACGGGTTAAACCATTTTTCTGATCCACAGCAGATTTGGCGTTGGTAAGTGCGGTTTGAGCCGCCCGCTAGAATGACAGGCTATAAAATCCTCGATCCCAAACGGCTGACTTCTCTATCTTCGCCCTACAGCCCCTCACCCCCAAAGTCAAGAAAGCCTGTCACATAAAAATTTTGTCAATTCCTTAAATTATGATTAATAATCTGGCATGATTCGTATTAATCAAAACTCAGAACGGTTCCCGGAAGATCGGCCCCATTAAAATGTTTCAAATAAGCCCTTAAACTGTTCCCCAGCATGACTTTCACGTCTCAGATACACAGCATGATAGAGTTAGCGTTGCAATCGTTTGAGCCAACCATGCCTCAGCCCACAAATACCGCCATTATGGTCATTGGGGGAGCGGAAGATAAAGTCCACGGGCGCGATATTCTTCGCAACTTTTTTGAGCGATCGGGCAGTCAAGACGCTCGGATCGCCATTTTGCCCTGTGCTTCACGAGAGCCGGCCGTGATTGGAGAACGATACCATACCATTTTCACGGAGATGGGCGCGAAAGCGGTAGAAGTGCTAAACATTTACGATCGGGCCCACTGTGACGATCCCTTGCTGCAAGAATATGTAGCCGACTGTACAGGCGTTTTTATGACGGGAGGCGACCAGCTAAGGCTGTGTGGCTTGCTTTCAGACA
Source organism: Phormidesmis sp. 146-20 (assembly GCF_052939475.1). Classification (NCBI taxonomy): domain Bacteria; kingdom Bacillati; phylum Cyanobacteriota; class Cyanophyceae; order Leptolyngbyales; family Leptolyngbyaceae; genus Phormidesmis; species Phormidesmis sp. 146-20. Next base: position 52,595 of record NZ_JBJPHT010000012.1, on the reverse strand, counting down.
CCCCCATTATGAAAATTGTGCAATCTCGCGCCCATTCAGGAGCCGTCACTCTAGCCGGAACCAGCGCCGGAGCGGCCGTAATGGGCCACCACATGATCGCAGGCGGCGGCAGCGGCGAACCGCCCAACCATTCTTTAGTCGATATGACTTACGGGCTGGGCATCATTCCAGAAGTGATTGTGGATCAGCATTTTCATAATCGCAATCGGATGGCTCGTCTGATGAGCGCGATCGCGGCCCACCCCGATCGCTTAGGGATCGGCATCGATGAAGACACCTGCGCCCTGTTTGAGGGAGACGACACCCTGCAAGTTTTGGGCAAAGGCACCGTCACGATCATTGACCCCGGCGAGTTGACCTACACCAATCAAGCTGAGGTGGGCGCGACCGATCCCTTATGTTTGTGCAATTTGAGAGTTCATATCTTAAGTCAAGGAAGCCGTTACGACTTTCGCAAGCGAGTCACCGTGACTCCCAGCCACTAACTAGACGGTTGTGTAAAATTAAGAACCGGGAGCCGCAAGTATTTGTATTTTAGAAAATTCAAAGCTTCAGATTTTGACATGAAACCCCGCTAATTCTCACTTTAACGCCCTCAATCCCCACCGCTAATGTGGTAGGTTGCCTGTAAGGTCAATTCATAATTCGTGACAGGTGATGTCATTGGTCGTGCTTGCTAAAGGCTCCGATCGGTGCTTTTTATCAGAAAGGCTTTTTGTCAGAACTGTTTGTCATGGACAGTGCGATCGCTTTTCTGCGCTTGAAACTGGATAATTGCTTGCCACAGGCGACCCCCTCTATTTGATCAATAGCCGCACCCCAGCAGCCCGTCCTTCTAACTGAGCCTTATGAAAATACTCAAGATCCAGACGTTACGTGGCCCCAACTACTGGAGCATTCGCCGACCCAAGCTTGTCGTGATGCGTCTTGACCTAGAAGAATTTGCAGAATCTCCCTCCAATCAAATTCCCGGATTTTATCAAGGTCTAGTCAGCGTCCTTCCCAGTTTGATGGAGCATTTTTGCTCGCCTGGCTGCCGGGGCGGTTTTTTGAGTCGCGTCCAGGAGGGCACGATGATGGGGCACATTATTGAACATGTCGCCCTCGAACTACAAGAACTGGCTGGAATGTCTGTCGGCTTTGGGCGCACCCGTGAAACCGCTATGCCTGGGGTTTATCAGGTTGTGATTGAATATCAGCACGAACAAGCAGGACGATATGCAGCGCGAGCAGCCGTCCGAGTTTGTCAAAGCATTGTGGCGACTGGAACCTATTCCGAAAAAGAATTAGCGCAAGACTTGAGTGACCTGCGGGACTATGCCCAAGATGGCGCGCTCGGGCCCAGTACAGAAACCCTGGTCAAAGAAGCCGAAACGAGGGGCATTCCTTGGATGGAGTTGGGCACGCGCGCTATGATCCAGCTTGGGTTTGGGGTACATCAAAAGCGACTGCAAGCTACTCTAAGCAACCGCACCAGCATTCTCGGTGTCGAACTAGCGTCTGATAAGGAAGGCACCAAGCAAATCTTGCGATCGGCGGGCGTTCCGGTTCCACGGGGTACCGTGATCAGCTATTTGGATGAGCTAGAAGGAGCCATTCAAGATCTGGGCGGCTATCCTCTAGTGATCAAGCCTTTGAATGGCAATCACGGGCGGGGGATCACGATCGACATCAACACCTGGGAAGCTGCCGAAGCGGCCTATGATGCGGCCAAAGAAGTGTCTAAATCAGTGATCGTCGAGCGATTTTACGCAGGTCAAGACCACCGGGTGTTGGTGGTCAACGGTAAAGTGGTGGCCGTAGCCGAACGGGTGCCTGCCCATGTGGTCGGCGATGGTCACTCTAATATTTCTGAGTTGATCGAGGAAACCAACCGTGATCCGCGTCGAGGTGATGGACACAACAACGTGCTGACAAAGATTGAACTCGATCGCACCAGTTGGGATCTGTTAGACAAAAAAGGCTACACGCTAGAAACCGTTTTGCCAGTGGGCGAGATCTGTTATCTAAGAGCAACCGCCAATTTGAGTACGGGGGGCGTGGCGATCGATCGCACCGATGATATTCACCCCGAAACGCTCTGGTTGGCGCAGCGAGTGGTCAAAATTATCGGTCTGGATATTGCTGGCATTGACATCGTAACGCCTGATATCTCTAAACCGCTGCGCGACGTGGATGGAGTGATTGTCGAAGTCAATGCGGCTCCTGGGTTTAGAATGCACGTTTGCCCCAGTGAAGGCATTCCTCGCAACGTGGCCGAACCTGTGATCGACATGCTGTTTCCACCGGGGACTCCGAGCCGAGTGCCGATCGTTGCGATTACAGGCACCAACGGCAAGACCACAACGACGCGACTGATTGCCCACATTTTTAAGCAGACGCAGCAAATTGTTGGCTACACAACCACAGACGGGACTTACATCGGTGATTATTTGGTGGAACCGGGAGACAACACAGGCCCCCAAAGTGCTCAATTGATTTTGCAAGATCCCACCGTAGAAGTGGCGGTTTTGGAGAGTGCGCGAGGCGGCATTTTGCGATCGGGTCTGGCCTTCAACGCCTGTGATGTTGGGGTAGTTCTCAATGTGGCGGCGGATCATTTGGGGTTGGGTGATATTGACACGATCGATCAGATGGCGCGAGTCAAGAGCGTTGTCGCAGAGGCGGCCATGCCCAACGGTTATGCGGTTTTGAATGCGGACGATCCTCTCGTTTCGGAGATGGCGGATCACACATCGGCTCAGATTGCCTACTTTTCGATGAATGCGGGGAATGAGTTGATTCGATCGCACACTCAAAAAGGCGGGCTGGCTGCTGTCTACGAAAATGGCTATCTGTCGATTCTCAAAGGCGACTGGACGCTTCGCATCGAGCAGGCAGTGAATGTGCCGTTGACGCTGGGTGGTCGGGCCCCCTTTATGATTGCGAATGCGTTGGCGGCGAGTCTGGCGGCGTTTGCTCAAGGGGTGAGAATTGAGGACATTCGGGCGGCTCTGGTGACGTTTGAAGCGTCGGCTAAACAGACTCCTGGACGGATGAATTTGTTTAACTTGGGCAAGTTTCATGCGCTGGTCGATTATGCTCACAACCCCCACAGTTATGAAGCGCTGGGCGGCTTTGTGCGGAACTGGACAACCGGGGAGCGAGTTGGCGTGGTCGGCGGGCCGGGCGATCGTCGTGACGAAGATTTTGCAACCCTGGGTAAACTCTCGGCGGAGATCTTCGATCGCATTCTCATCAAAGAAGACGACGACACTAGAGGACGCGATCGCGGCGATGCGGCCCAACGCATTCATCAAGGCATTCAGGAAATCAGACCCGATGCTCAGTGTGAAGTGATTCATGACGAGACGGCCGCGATTCAAAAAGCCTTAGACTCTGCAAAGCCCGGTAGTCTGGTGGTAATTTTGCCAGAAAGTGTAAGTCGAGCGATCGCCCTGATCGAAGCCCGCAACCCCATTAAAGCGATCGCCCCCACAGCCGAATCAAACGGTCATGTCAAACCGATCGCCCCTGTGAATGTGGTGGAGACTGCCCTCTCTTCGAGTTATCCACAAGGGGTCGCTTCGACCTAAATCTCAACTAAAAATCTCAACTAAAATAGACAGAACAAACGGATGGTTGATTTGCTAATCGAAACAGATCTTCCACCCGTTATTTTTGTTGCATCAGTTCGTCTATCCAAAAATGAAGGATATCGCCACCGATCGGGCAGTTTTTTCATCCCTCATCCCTCATCCCTCATAGTCCTGATCGCTGCCATCTTCTGCTTCTTCTGATTTTGTAATGCCTTCCTTAAAGCTTCTCAGCGTTTTACCAAAGGTGCTGCCCAATTCGGGAATCTTTTTGGGGCCAAAAATCAAAATTGCGACAACGCAAACAATGACAACCTCTGTCCAGCCTAGATTAAACATGATCGAGCAGGCTCCCGCAAAAACGACAAAACGCTAAAGTACACTTCTCAAGATTAAAAGTACACTTCTTACTATTAGAGTAGTTGATTTTGATTATTCCATCGGTTGGGCTGCGTCTAGACGAAGATCGGTCTCAACGATTTAAGTGATTAGAATTCTGTTAATCAATATGAAGTACGATCGCCGCTTTGTCCTCACATTGCTGATTGCGACCCTGACTCTGAGGGGCAACGCTCAAGAAAAGCTGAATTCACCCCAGAGGCGCTGACCTACAACTTCTGGAAGTTATTAAGGGCGTTGCTGAATCAGGGGATGAATTGCCCCAAAGCGAAGGGAACCCAAGGTTCAAAGTCCCCCAATTTTGGGGGATTTAGGGGGCGAAAAGATGGACACTTCCCACAGATTCATCCAATCAGCAACGCCATCTTTCGCTACCGCTATTAATCCGGGAGAGCAAGCTAAATTGCCTACGATTGAGGGACTTTGAACCCAAAATCTGGTCTAAAGGTTCCTCAGAATTGGCAGCTTGGGGGGCAGAAGCTTGACAACGCAAAAAACAAATCTCTTCGAGTTACTCGCCAGGGGTCGAATTTACGTTTGAACAAAGCAGCATTTTGCATCTTCAGTCTATGATGCACAGTCCAAATCCGCTCTATCTCTGTCTCAGGCGAGATTAGCTCGATCGCTTCCTCTCTCTCAAAGATGATGCTTATTTTGCAGAAGAGGCTGTAGATTTCGTAGACAAACTTAATTGTGTGGGAGATGCTGTGCCATTAGATCCAATGTTATTACAGCGGATTGCTGTGTTTCGCGCACTACCAGGGTTAGGGGATTTTCTTTGTGTCACGCCTGCTCTGAGAGCGTTGCGAGTAGCCTGTCCTCAAGCGCAAATTACATTAATTGGTTTACCTGCAAACAAAGGACTGGTCGATCGCTTTCCTCACTTGATCGACGAACTGATTGAATTTCCAGGCCATCCAGGGCTTCCAGAACAGTCTTCTGACTCTGAGCGGTTTGCTAGATTTCAGAAAGAGATGCGCGATCGCAATTTTGATTTGGCGATTCAGATGCATGGGAGCGGTGTGGTGACGAATGCGATCGTGCAAGCGCTGAGTGCCCATAGAACGGCAGGATTTTTTACAACAGATTGCCCTGATCCCAATTCTTTTTTACCGTTTCAAGAGTCCGAGTCAGAAGTCAGACGTTATCTCAAATTAATCGAATTTTTAGGCATTCCATTGCAACAAGAAGGGTTAGAGTTTCCCTTACTAACAGAAGATTGGCAGAGTTTGCAAACCCTTAGAGAAACGCATGGGCTAACTCAAAATCTAACTCAAAATCTAACTCAAAATTATGTGTGCCTTCATCCCGGCGCAAATGTGCCCGATCGTCGTTGGGCCGTCGAAAACTTTGCCGCTGTGGGAGATGGTTTGACTGAACTAGGTCTGCAAGTGGTAATAACGGGATCGCTGTCTGAAGCTGCACTTGCGGAGTCTGTAGTCGAGAAAATGCAATCATCCGCCCTCAATCTAACGGGTTGCACCAGCTTGGGAACGCTGGCCGCTTTGTTGAGTCAGTCACGACTGCTAATCTGTAACGATACGGGTGTTTCTCATTTAGCCGCAGCATTACAAACTCCAAGTGTTGTTGTGTTTTCGGGATCAGATCCCCAGCGTTGGGCACCGCTTGATCAAAATCGTCATCGAGCCATTCACACTACCGTTGACGATCGTATTCTCTCCGTGATTCAACAGGCGAAACAGTTGCTTGAGGAGGGTGTGTATGTTGCCCGCTGAATGGCGCACGGTGCAGAAGATTCTCGCGGTGCAGTTAGGAAATGCTGACGAATTGATCACGCTGAGTCCTGCCCTCAAACAACTCAAACGAGCCTTGCCAGACGTGATGATTACGCTGCTTTGTTCTCCTCAATCGAGCCGGGTGGCGCTCAGTTTGCCTGCGGTGGATGAGGTGCTGTTACATCGAGCATTGGCTCACCCTACAGGCACGTTGGACTGCAATTCTCTTGCCCTGTTGCCGTTGATTGAGATGTTGCGATCGGAGCAGTTTGACGCAGCGATTTTGTTTCCTCAAGATTCCCAGTCGCCTTATCCGTTGGCCTATGTGTGCTATCTGGCAGAGATTCCCATTCGCGTTGGGTGGTCAGATGAGTTTGGGGGCGGGGTGCTGTCGCATTGGGTCACGGCTCAGGGAGAACGGGATCACCATCTGGCGCTGTTAGACGCGATCGGCTTGGGGTGCCCTTCAGATCGACAGCCGGATGTGAGTCGAGAAAGAACGTGATCCCCATGAGCATGACACGAGAAGTTTTAGCGTTCAAACGAGCCGCCAGAGTTGTCACCGAACGGGTAACTGAGTTGTTGGATGCTCAAGTATTTGTAGTGGACGATCGCACCAAAATCATCACCAGCACCCACCCCAAGTTTGTCGGACTCCCGCTCAGTCTCGTTCTATCTGATCCGTCTCCACTCCAGATTCCTTTTCACGTTGCTGGGCAGACGGGCACTATCATCGTCACAACTCTGGAAAGCGGCGAAACCATTTCTCCCAGACTGGCAAAGGTGCTGATCGAGCTAGTGGTCAGTCAGGTTGTTTTGCCGCCGCGATCGCCCAATCCTCATGAGCTTAAAAACAAGTTTATCTACGATCTGCTGAGAAACCCCGCCAGCAATGAGGGAGACGTTTTGCGAGAAGCTCAGATTTTGGGACTCGATTTTACGCGCCCTCGTGCTGTGATTTTGATTGATGCGTCAGATTATCTATCGTCGTCTCAGGGCGAACAATATGAAGTGTTAGATGCTCAGATTCAGCGACGGGTGCAATTGATTATTAGTAGTATTGTCAGCTTTTTTCATTTACCCAGTGATACCATTTGTGCTTACATTGGCAGTAGTGAAATTGCAGTTCTCAAAGCCAGCAGTACTCAAGATTTGGCAGCGTGGAGCGATCGGGCTGACCTGCCGAGCAATCAATCTTGGGCCAATTTGTCAGCTCTCAAACGGGCCAGCACTGCGTTATTAAATCGCCTCCACTGTGACACTAGCACGTTGATGAATATTGGCATTGGTCGCTATCATCCAGGCATTCAAGGATTGGCGCGATCGTATCAAGATGCTCGTGCTGCTTTATCGTTGGGTCATCGGTTTATCGGAGAAAAGCAAGTTCACTGTTTAGATGCGTTGGGAGCGGCGGCCTTTGTGGGAATTGCAGACGAAAATACAAAAGTTGATCTGGCTAAACATTTACTCAGTCCATTAGATCAAGAGCCAGAATTGATCGATACCCTACAGATCTTTTTTGCCGAAAATTGTAATCCTTCGCCCACGGCCAACAGGCTATCGATTCATCGCAATACACTCAGTTATCGACTGGATAAGATCGCTTCACTAACGGGACTGAATCCCCGTCTTTTTGATGATGCGGTGCAGATTAGATTAGCTCTTATTTTACGATCGCTTGACCAAAAGGCATACTCGTTGTGCGATCGCACAATCCTGAAACACCCAAATTCATCTCATGTTAGGCAAATGCCCAATGCATCTCAGGGTCAAATTTTAGAAGATAAAGCATCAGCAAGTTAACTGCTCACTTTAACTGCTCACTGTGCAGAACTTCTATTTATGCAATCTCTTCGCATTCTCACCTGGCATGTACATGGGAGCTATCTCTATTATTTGGTGCAGTCGCCTCATCAGTTCTTTTTGCCCGTCAAGCCCGATCGTCCTGAAGGCTATGGCGGTAAGTTAGCTGGATTTAACTGGGGCGACAATGTACATGACCTGCCCGCAGAAGAAGTTCAACACCAAGAGTTTGATTGTATTCTGTTTCAGTCGCGCAAAAACTATCTTGAAGATCAATATGAGATCTTGTCAGAAAAGCAGCGACAGCTACCGCGCATTTATTTAGAACATGATCCGCCTCGTGACAGTCCCACGGAGACTCAGCATATTGTGGATGATCCCGATATATTGTTGGCGCATGTAACTCACTTTAATGACCTGATGTGGAACAGTGGCCGCACTCCAACTTGTGTCATTGAACATGGAGTCATCGTGCCCGAAACTGTTGAATACACAGGTGAACTGGCGCGGGGTGTGGTGGTGGTGAATGGACTCAAGCAACGAGGGCGACGACTAGGACTAGATATTTACGATCGCGTTCGTCAAGACATCCCGATCGACCTAGTGGGAATGCAATCTCAAGCACTAGATGGACTGGGAGAAATTCATCACGATCATCTGGCTCAATTTGAATCTCGCTACCGATTTTTCTTTAATCCGATTCGCTATACCAGTCTAGGATTGGCGGTCTGTGAGGCGATGATGTTGGGGATGCCGATTATTGGATTAGCAACCACAGAAATGGCTACGATAATCGAAAATGGCGTTTCTGGCTATGTGGATACCCACGTCGATCGCCTAATTGAAATCATGCAAACCCTCCTCAAATCTCCTGCCGAAGCACACTATCTCAGTCGTGGTGCAAAGCGAGTGGCCCAAGAGCGATTTAACATTCAGCGATTTGTTCGAGATTGGGATCGGGCTTTTGCGCGAGTGTGCGATCGTCGTCCTGTAACCCACCTTTCTATATAAACTCGTTATTCTTATCAACTTGAATTTAATGAACCTTCTCACAATGGTTGTGAATCCAGGCAGCCCCCTAAATCCCCCACAAGTGAGGGACTTTGAATGGTAACGAGCGCCTTACTCTGATCCGAAAGTCCCCCAGAATGGGGGGTTGGGGGGCAGAAGCATCAAACAACGAAGTAAAGAAAACCTATTGAAAGTCAAATGTCCCTTCACACCAACATAATTTCATGAAGCGCATTGCTTTAATTAGTGAACACGCCTCACCCTTTGGCATTCTCGGAGGAGTGGACAGTGGTGGACAAAATGTATATGTGGGACAACTCGCCAAGCACCTAGCCAAACGAGGTTATGAAGTCGATATCTTTACTCGTCGTGACCATCCCCTGTTGCCAGAGATCGCAGAATGGACTGAAGGCGTTCGGTTGATCCATGTTCCCGCTGGGCCGCCTCATGACGTTCGCAAAGAAGATCTGTTGCCCTGGATGCCAGACTTTACGGCTTATATGCTGAAGTTTTGCGCCCGTTACTCCTACGATTTGATTCACGCTAACTTTTGGATGTCTGGACTGGTCGCGGCTGAAATCAAACGCTTGCTGCATATTCCCTTCGTGATTACATTTCATGCATTGGGGCGAGTTAGACGCTTTCACCAAGGGCAGGCAGACGAATTTCCCGACGATCGCTTTGCCATTGAAGATCGCATTGTGGCTGAAGCCGATCGCATTATTGCCGAGTGTCCCCAAGATGAAGCAGACCTGACGCAACTCTACAACGCTGACCCCAACAAGATTACGCTGATTCCCTGTGGGTTTGACCCCTCTGAATTTTGGAGTCTCAATAAAGCCCTCGCCCGTGTTGCTCTGGGAATGATGCCCGACGATCGCATCGTTCTACAACTGGGTCGAATGGTGCCTCGTAAAGGCGTGGATACAGCGATTCAAGGGTTTGCTCAGTTTTGTCGTCAGTCAGAAGTGCCTGCAAAATTGGTGCTGGTGGGCGGCGAACTCACTGATCCTGACCCGCGCATTGTCAAAGAAGTAGAGCGGCTCCAAGCGATCGCGGATTTGGAAGGAGTCAGCGATCGCATTCAGTTTGTGGGACGCAAAGGGCGAGAAGTGTTGCGCTATTACTACAGTGCTGCCGACGTGTTTATCACGACACCCTGGTACGAACCGTTTGGGATTACGCCGATCGAAGCGATGGCCTGCGGAACCCCTGTGATTGGCTCAAATGTCGGCGGGGTAAAGTTTTCGGTGCGCGATGGAGAAACGGGATATCTGGTGCCAGCGAATAATTCGGGGGCGATCGCTCATCGTTTGACCCACTTGTATAATCATCCAAAACTGCTTGAAACCTTGAGTCGTCAAGCGGTACGTCGTGCCAACGAGCATTTCACCTGGCAAAAAGTAGCAGACGATGTAGCACAGCTTTATCAGTCGGTTCTAATTCGCAAAACGCCCATTGCATCCGATTCGTACACGGTGATTAATCGTGGCTTTAACAACGTGTTGAATGCAATTCAAAAATCTCAGCAATGCCTGCAAAGTGAAATCGTCAACGCTGCGGTGATTCTGAGGGATTGCTTTGTGCGAGGCGGAAAAGTCTTGCTCTGTGGGAATGGGGGCAGCGCTGCGGATGCTCAACACTGTGCGGCGGAGTTTGTGGGACGATTCAAATTAGGCGATCGTCCGGGTCTGCCCGCGTTAGCACTGACGGCTGATTCTGCGTTGCTAACGGCCTGGTCAAATGATCTCGGCTTTGATCAGATCTTTTCTCGTCAAGTCGAAGCCTTTGCTCAACCGCATGATGTCTTGATTGGCATCAGTACGAGTGGACGATCGCGCAATGTAATTCAAGCTTTTAAGTCCGCCAATCAGCGTGGCATTCGTACGATTGCTATCCTGGGCGGTAATGGAGGTGAAGTGAGGCGGTTAGCAGATTTAGCGATCGTGGTTCCTGCCAGCGATCCCCAACATATTCAAGAAGTGCAGATTGTCGTGATTCATCTACTGTGTGAACTGGTGGAGAAATGGGTCATGGAAGAGATGGGAAACACCCAGAATATCGGAGGAATGGAAAAAGCGATGGCCTCTGATATGCAGTCATTTATTCACTAATCAGTTAGGAGACAACATGCAAGAACTCACTGGAAAAGTCGCGATCGTAACGGGTGGCGCTCAAGGATTAGGAGAAGCGATTTGTCGAACTCTGGCGGCGGCCGATGTCGTAACGATCGTTTCCGATATTCGAGAAGAACTGGCGGAAAAAGTGGCGGCAGAAATCAGCGCAGAAGGCGGGAAAGCGATCGCGCTCAAACTTGATGTCACGGACGAAAATCAGATTCTCTCAGCCGTTGAGAAGATCATTAGTCAGCATGGACATTTAGACATTCTGATCAACAATGCTGGAACGGATTTGACAGTACCCATTGAAGAGATGGGAATTCAGGATTGGGATCGGATTCTTGCCGTCAATTTACGCGCTCCCTTTATCTTGTCGAAAGCAGTTATCTCACAGATGAAGGAACGCAAAAGCGGACATATTGTTAACATCGCCTCAACCGCCTCAAAACGAGCCTGGGCAAACGCTTCCGCTTATCATGCCAGTAAATGGGGACTGCTTGGATTTAGTCACGCTTTACATGTCGAAGCGCGTCCTCATAAAGTCAAAGTGACGGCTGTGATCGCGGGGGGAATGCAAACGCCTTTTATTCTCGATCGCTTCCCTGATACGCCACTCGAAAATCTGCAAGATCCCAAAAATGTAGCTGAGACGATTCGCTTTATTCTCACCCAACCTGCCGAAACAGTGATTCCTGAAGTGATGGTTGTGCCGATGAACGAAACATCCTATCCTTGAGTCAACCTCTGTAGATGAGCTATGGTTCCTGCTGTTTTCTTAGATAAAGATGGCACGCTAATTCCTGATATTCCTTACAATGTTGATCCTGATCTCATTACTTTATCTTTTGGGGCAGAAGAAGCGTTGCGATCGCTGCATCAGTCTGGTTTCAAACTTATCATTGTTTCTAATCAATCAGGTGTTGCGCGAGGATTCTTTTCAGAAACAGAGTTGTCATTCGTCGAGCAGAAAATTCGTGAGTTGTTAGACGCGATCGACGTGCCGCTGACGGGCTTCTATTACTGTCCCCATCATCTCTCTGGGAAAATTGCCAAGTACGCGATCGCCTGCAACTGTCGCAAACCTAGCCCCGGAATGCTTGTCAAAGCAGCCCAAAAACACAGCATTGATTTGCAGCGATCGTGGATGATTGGAGACATTCTCAACGATATCGAAGCCGGACATCGTGCGGGGTGCAAAACGATTCTCATCGACAACGGCAACGAGACGGAATGGGTTCTCTCACCACAGCGAGTGCCCCACTATAAAGTGACTGATTTAATCGAGGCCGCCAACCAAATTCTCCAATGAAGGAACTTGCTCATTTTCTCGATCGCTTACCTCATCTCCAGATTTTGGTGATTGGGGAAGCCATGCTCGATCGCTATCTCGAAGGGTCGGCTACTCGCTTGTGTCAGGAGGCTCCTGTTCCCGTCGTTACGCTGTCACAGGTGCAAAATCTGCCTGGAGGAGCCGCTAACACTGCCGTCAATCTTCGCAGTTGGGGTTGTCAGGTGCGCTTGTTTTCAGTCATTGGAGACGATTGGGAAGGAACGCTACTTCGTCAGGCTTTGCTCAAACAAGATGTGAACACGGATCAAATTTTGGGAGATGCTAATCGATCGACGCTGACAAAACAAAGAATTTTGGACGGTGCAAAACTATTGTTACGACTGGATCAGGGCACCACTGAAGCGATTTCACCCGATTTAGAACAGCAGCTTATTGATCATCTCAGCGATCGCTTTTCTGATTGTGATGCCATGATCATTTCTGATTACGGTTACGGTATTTTGACTCCTCGAATCATTCACACGATCGCTCACCTTCAATTACAAAGTCCGAAACCGATCGTCGTCGATGCCAAACAGTTATCGGCTTATCGAAATGTTGGTGTAACGGCCGTCAAACCCAACTATCATCAGGTTTTGCAACTTTTGGGCGAAACGGATATCAGCCAACAATCTCGCGCCGATTGGGTCGCCACACAAGCCGACTGGATCTTGAATCTCACCGGAGCGCAACTGGCCGCTGTTACCCTGGATCGAGACGGAGCGGTGATTCTGCAACGCGATCGCCCGCCCTACCGCATCTACGCCAAACCTTCTCCTCAAACGCGCACGATCGGCGCAGGAGATACCTTTAGCGCTATGTTGACTGCCGCCCTCGCCACCAAAATTTCTCCCCTGGTTGCCGCCGATTTTGCCGCTGCTGCGGCCGCGATCGTCGTTCGTAAAGAAGCAACTTCTACCTGTACGATCGAAGAGTTGTCTGCTTATTTTTTGGGAATTCAGAACGATCGCAGCAAAGTTGTAAATTGACGTGAATTTTTTGCTTCGTTATTAATGTCTTCTGCCCCCCAACCCCCCAATTTGGGGGACTTTCAGACATTTAGAGGGCAACCCGACTCTTTAATCGAATCGAAGAACCTCATCAAATTCGTGTTGCATCGATCGCCCATCCTTCATCCCTTCTCTAGCTCATCACCCAATCGACCAGCAGGCGCACTCCATACCCTGTTGCCCCAGAGCCGTTGTAGCCGTTTTCCTTATCTGCCCAAACCGGCCCCGCAACATCCAAATGGGCCCAGGGAGTTTCTTTAACGAACTGCTTTAAGAAGATCGCCGCACTGATGGCACCGCCCGCACGAGCGCCCGTGTTTTTCATGTCCGCAATGCCCGACTTCATACTTTCAAAGTACTTTTCTTCCATTGGCATCCGCCAAATTTTTTCGCCCGTCGCTTCAGACGCTTTTAGAAACTGATTGGCAACTTCATCATCAGGACTCCACAGTCCCGCAATGTCATCTCCCAGGGCAACGACGCAGGCTCCCGTTAAAGTAGCGAGGTCAACGATCGCTTCCACGCCCAATTTCTCGGCATAGACAAGCGCATCTGCCAAAGTCAATCGTCCTTCTGCATCGGTGTTGTTGATCTCGATCGTCTTGCCATTAGACGCGGTGAGAATGTCGCCAGGGTGAATCGCTCGACCGCTAATCATATTTTCAGTAGCTGCAACGATGAAGTGAATCTCAACATCGGGTTTGATTTGAGCGATCGCTTTGGCTGCTCCCAGAGTGGCACCCGCTCCACCCATGTCGGTCTTCATCATTTCGATACCGCTGCCGGCCCCTTTGATATTCAGCCCACCCGAATCGAAGGTTAGCCCTTTGCCAATGATTGCCAGTTTGCGTCGGGGCGTTCCTTCAGGTTTGTAAGTGAGATGAATGAATTTTGGCGGCAAATCGGAGGCTTGAGCGACCCCCAAAAAGGCACCCATTCCCAACTTTTCGCAATCCTCTTTTTCGAGAATTTCGACATGCAACCCGTAGTCTTGAGCGATCGTTTGTGCTGTTTCTGCCAGGGTGATCGGCGTGACATAGTTTGCCGGAGCCGCGACCAATTCTCTCGCCAAAAATACCCCCGAAACGACCTTGTGCGCCTGATCAACAGCAGCATCCTGATCTGCTAAACCGAGAAGATGCACTTCGTCGATCGTCGGTTTGTCGTCTGGCTCTGACTTAAAGCGGTGGTCTACAAAGAGAGCGAGTTCGATTCCTTCGGCGATCGCTTCTGCGGTCAAAGCAGCGTCTCCATTCCACACAGGCAGGCTGATTCCCAGGGTTTTGCAGCGTTCTTTTTTGGCAAGTTTGGCACTGGCGGCGGCGGCACGTCTCAAACCATCCAACTTTAGTGCGTCTGATTTGCCCAATCCCACCAAAATCAGCTTGCGAATGGGGCTACCCACAACTCTTGTAGAGACAGTGCTGCCAGGTTTGCCCTTAAATTCAAAATCAGCGACCAAATCTTTAATCGTGCCAGACAGCTTTTCGTCCAGGGCTGCCAGTTCACCCGTGAGTTCGATTTCGTCTTCAAAAATGCCGATCGCCAGACCATCTCCTGACCAGTCGAGCCGCGAAGTTCCCGTTGCTTGTAGCTTCATTACTTACCTTTCTGCTTGGATTCAGTACTGATTTCCAGTATCGATCAAAATTTGGGAAGCGCGGGGCAGATTTGTGACTCAGGCGGATTGTTCACGGCGCAAAATCTCTTCTAGCATCATAGACTGACGATCGACAATGCCAACGAGACGATCGATCTGTCTATCTCGAACTCTAGCCGCTTCATCTAGCTTTGTATTGGTCTCTTTAATGCTGTTATTGGTTTCTTTAATGTTGGCATTGGTCTCTTTAATGTTGGCATTGGTCTCTTTAATGTTGACATTGGTTTCCTCAATACCCGCGATCGTTTGCTCAATTCTGTCGCCTAGCTGGTCAAGCTTGATGCCCAATTGCCGATTCGCTTCTTTAATTTCGACGAAACCATAAGTCACAACTTCAGTCAATCTGCCAACTTGGTCGATCAGAATATCAATTTTGCTTTCGGGTAGTCCATTTTCGGTTGTCATGAGTTTTGGCTAGAAAAATAGGTGAAAGCATTTTAGTACCAAACAAGTTCGGGCTCTCCTAGACTTCGTGTGATAATTGCAGAGGGCGTTGCATAATAGAGGGATGAATGAGGGTGTTGTACTATGCAGTGTCGATACTGTGGGTCTACTGAGGTTCGCCAGAACGGGAAACGACGAGGCAAGCAAAATCATATCTGTCGCGCCTGCGGTCGCCAATTTATTGAAGGCTATGACCCACCCAAAGGCTACAGCGAGGAAACCAAGCAGGACTGCTTGATGCGTTACGTCAACGGCATGGGATTTCGCGCGATTGAGCGCTGTACTGGCGTGCATCACACAACGGTGATTTATTGGGTCAAGCAACTCGGACAGCAACTGCCGGATGCCCCACAGGAGTCGGAGATTCCAGAGGTGGGAGAACTCGACGAACTAGAAACCTTTGTCGGGTCAAAAAAAACAAAATTTGGATCTGGACAGCCGTGAACCATTTCCGGGCGGGCATTCTCGCTTGGGTGGTGGGAGATCACAGCGCAGAGACGTTCAAACCCTTGTGGCAGATTGTCTGTTGCTGGCATTGCTACTTCTATGTCACCGATGGCTGGAAGGTTTATCCCGGTTTTATTGAGGAAGGCGACCACCTTGTGAGCAAGACGTATATGACGAGAGTCGAAGGCGAGAATACCCGATTACGTCACTACTTAGCTCGATTGCATCGCAAGACCTTGTGTTACTCCAAGTCGGTCGAAATGCTAAAGCATTCGCTGCGATTGCTCCTCCATTACCTAAAGTATTGGTCAATACCCATACTCACTTGATTCATCC
Organism: Phormidesmis sp. 146-20; assembly: GCF_052939475.1. Lineage (NCBI taxonomy): Bacteria > Bacillati > Cyanobacteriota > Cyanophyceae > Leptolyngbyales > Leptolyngbyaceae > Phormidesmis > Phormidesmis sp. 146-20. The sequence goes on along the minus strand of NZ_JBJPHT010000012.1, from coordinate 36,724 downwards.
CTTTGTTCAGCAACGCCTTGCAGAGTAGTGTACATTTCGAGGTTGGGGTATGGACATCTATCTGGATACACTCCTCCACTTACCCTACGTCACCGTCGATGGTTGTCATGAAGTCGATGGAGTCGTTTTTTTGAAACTTAAATGTCTCAATCAAACCATTGCTTGCCCCGATTGTGGAGCGACCTTAGATTGGATTAATCAAACCACCACAGTGCTGATTCGGGACTTGCCGGTCTTTGGCAAGCCGGTCTATCTTCAAGTTCCCCGACGGCAGTTTCAGTGTGAACACTGTCAACAATTTCATAGCGAAGTCTTGGAGTTTATGAGTGGGCGACATGCCTATACGCCTCGTTATGCCCAAGCGATTTACGAACAAGTGAAGCAATCCAGTTTGGAGGAGGTGAGCCGCCGAGAAGGGCTGGGCATTGCCACCGTGCGCCAGATTTTTGATGCCCAGGCGGTTCATACCATAAAAAAGTTGAGCCATTGCCGGAACGTTTAAGCTTGGATGAATTTAGTCAGCACAAGGGGCATCAAGATTTTGTCACAACCGTCGTGGACATCGACCAACATACCCTACTGGATGTACTGGACAGCCACAAACAAGAGGAGGTGAAAGCCATGCTGGAAGCCTATCCTCTCGAAGTCAGAGCAGGGGTGAAAGAAGTGAGTGTGGATAGGTGGGGCGGCTACACCGCAGTCATTGAGGCGGTGTTTCCCAACGCCAAGATTGTCTATGACCGCTTTCATGTGATGCAACATATCAATCGGGAGTTAAATCATTTAAGACGACAGATGAAGGTGAAATTCAAAGGATTACCGCATTTACTGTGGAAGAATCGACAAGAGTTGAGCGATGAGCAAAGACAACGCTTAGATGAAGGGTTGAAAGCATTTCCTTGTTTAACGATTGCGTATGAGTTGAAAGAAGACCTCAGCCAGATTTATGAAAAGTCAAGAACGATCCACGCAGCCAAAATAAAATTTCAGCGATGGCGCCGACTGGTTCAGCTTTTTTATCAAGATTCCGCGGACATGATTCGTGAGCACCTGAATGGTATTTGCAATTACTTTGAGCATCGAACCACCAGTGGAGTGACCGAGGGGATCAACACGAAAATTAAGCTCATTAAACGGAAGGGTTACGGTTTTCATAATTTCAAACATTTCCGTTTGAGGCTATTATCTTGCTTTGGTGCTTCACAAAACTCTACACACGAGGTCTAGGAGAGCCGAAGACATCAAGATTTTTGATGAACAACGAGTCATAGAACTTAGTCAAGCGATCGCTAAGAAACTGGGTGTGCTTGTTTTTTGTGACCTCGATCGTAGCTATCGCAACGCCCACAACCTGAGAATTTTAGTTAATGAGAAAGGCAAAGCACCGTCCGTATCGAAAGAGCTTGATTACTCAGCTTTTTGGTGAAATCTAAACCGTAACTGCGCCACCTAGCTCTACGTTGGAGCAGACAATTACAGCAGACCTCCGCATAAGGCTACTACACTCTTTAAACGATCAAATATGATCTAGGCATGGAGTTTGAGTGGGATCAGTCAAAAGCAACCGCGAATCTGAAGAAGAGAGATTATTGTTGGTCACTCTCAGCAAGATCGATTGCGGTTGATTGCCTTTACTGAGCGATCGAGTGGTATCCGTATCATGAGTGCCCGTTTAGCTACTCGCAAAGAGCGTGAGGATTATGAGCAAAACGCCCTCTGACCCTACACGGAATTCTGAAGACAATCTTCTAGCCGAATATCGCTTTGATTACCAGAAGACGAAGCCCAATCGGTTTGCTGCTCGTGATGAGACGCAGACCTTAACGGTTGTCGTTCTAGATGAGGATGTAGCTCAGGTTTTTACAACGCCTGAATTCGTTAACAAAGCATTAAGAGCGTTGATCGAATCAATGCCATAGCCAGGAAGCCCAATGCAGCCTAATCCTGTGCTGCAACGGAAGAAACAGAGATCTTGATGGTGAAGCAAAGGTTGTTAGCCATTAAGCTTCACCGTTATTCCACAATCTAAACTTTTGCGGGGTCAGAAAACCGAATCTTGAGATAGTCGTCTTCCATTTTTGCGCCCGATGGACTGAGCGCGGCTAACGCTTGTGGCAAGACTAGATTGCGTCGATGGTTGCCGATGCGAATGTTTAACTCGTCGCCTGTTTTGCTCAACTCGACCTGACTTTTGGCAATTCCTGGTAAATAGAGTTCCAGGTTGTAGCCGCCTTGCTCTGGCACCACTCGCAGCGTCGTTTCTTTGTAGTAGACTTGCGCGGGATCTTCATCGCCGGGGTAGAGGGTTTCTTTGAGGCGATCGAGCGCTTCCAGTCCGCACATCTCCTCTGAATACAACGGCACTTCTTTGACAGGCAAGGGCGAAAAGTTGTCGTGAATTTCTTGACGATATTGCGTTTGGTTTTCCTTCCAGCGTTGAAAGAAGGGATCGGTGACGGATTCTGGAATGATGCGATTGGCGACGATCATATCGGTTGCAACATTGTACAAACTCAGATAGGCGTGGGCCCGCAGCGATTCTTTGATCACCATTTTTTCAGGGTTTGTGATCAGTCGGACTGAAGTTTGTGTGTTGTCGGTCAAGACTTTTTCGAGCGCTTCGATCTGCTCATAAAACTCATAGGGCGCATCCATGACTTCTTTGTCAGGCAGCGAGAAGCCTACTAAGGGACGAAAAATCGGTTCTACTAAGGGACGCAGCGCGACCGAAATTCCCTGTAATGGCTTGTAGAATTTTCGCATGTACCATCCGCCAACTTCAGGCAGGCTGAGGAGTCGTAGAGCCGTTCCAGTCGGGGCGGAGTCAATGATCAAGACATCAAACGTGCCTTCGTCGTAGTGCCGCTTCATCCGCACCAGTCCAAAGATTTCATCCATGCCTGGCAGAATCGCCAACTCTTCTGCCTGTACGCCTTCTAAGCCTCGTGCCTGCAAAACTTGGCTGATGTAGCGTTTGACGGCTCCCCAGTTGCCTTCTAGCTCCATCAGGGCATCTAATTCTGCGCCCCAGAGATTAGGGCGGACGAGCTTAGGTTCGTGGCCCAACTCTAGGTCAAAACTGTCTGCGAGCGAGTGAGCCGGATCGGTACTCAGGACAAGGGTTCGATAACCAAGTTCAGCACATTTTAGTCCGGTGGCGGCGGCTACAGAGGTTTTGCCTACGCCTCCTTTGCCTGTCATCAAAATTACGCGCATGGTCGATCGAGTCCTGTCTGAGAATTGTTTACATTCGTTTACCTAACCCATTGTCCCACAGGAAACCAGGTTTGTGCCTCTACGCAAAGGGCGACCTGAGAAAGTCCTCCTCCCTCCTCCCTCCTCCCTCCTCCCTCCTCCCTCCTCCCTCTCGCTAGTACGATCGTCCTCAAATTCCCGCTAGCGCTCAATCCCTCTGTACCAGCCAAAACCCTAGATTCCACGCGGACTTCAGCCCCACGAAAGCCTCCAAATATGATAAAATTTAGACATTCGTAGACCTGGCGAGTATACTTTCTAGGTTTCTTCTGTTCGCGGGTCAAAATTCACACTTTCGGAGCTTTTCACGATATGACATTCTCCCAGGAGCCGCCTTCTCAAGATCGGATCGTCCCTACAGATCTCCGGGGTGAGATGCAGCGATCGTACCTGGAATACGCAATGAGCGTGATCGTAGGGCGGGCGCTACCCGATGCTAGAGATGGTCTAAAACCGGTGCATCGTCGCATCCTCTACGCCATGCATGAACTGGGACTGAGCGCCGATCGCCCCTTTCGTAAATGTGCGCGGGTGGTCGGGGAGGTGTTGGGTAAATTTCACCCTCACGGCGATACGGCGGTTTATGACGCTTTGGTGCGGATGGCGCAAGACTTCTCAATGCGGACTCCGTTGATCAGTGGTCATGGTAACTTTGGGTCGATCGACAATGATCCGCCTGCCGCGATGCGATATACCGAGTGTCGTCTGGCAGCGCTGACAGGGAACGCTCTGTTGCGAGATATTGAGGCTGAAACGGTTGACTTCGCCGATAACTTTGATGGCTCTCAGCAAGAACCGACCGTCCTTCCAGCGCGGATTCCTCAGTTATTGCTGAATGGATCTTCGGGGATTGCAGTCGGCATGGCGACGAATATTCCGCCGCACAATTTAGGCGAGATTGTCGATGGCTTGATTGCGCTGATTCACAATCCCGATCTGACCGATTTGGAGTTGATGCAGTACATTCCCGGCCCTGACTTTCCCACGGGGGGGCAGATTCTCGGTCGCAGTGGAATTCGAGATGCGTATACGACGGGTCGTGGTTCTGTCACCATGCGCGGAGTGGCGACGATCGAAACCATCGAACATCGCGGCCGACCCGATCGCGAAGCCATCATCGTCACCGAGTTGCCCTACCAAACCAATAAAGCAGCCCTGATCGAAAAGATTGCCGAACTGGTCAACGACAAGAAAATTGACGGCATTTCTGACATTCGAGACGAGAGCGATCGCGACGGCATGAGAATTGTGATCGAGTTGCGTCGGGATGCCTACCCGCGTGTCGTCTTGAACAACCTGTACAAGCAAACCCCCATCCAGTCCAATTTTGGGGCGAATATGCTGGCGCTGGTTAATAACGAACCGCAACTGCTGACGATTCGCAGCTTTCTACAAGTCTTTTTGGATTTTCGGATTGAGACGATCGCCCGTCGGACTCGCTGGCAGCTTCGCAAAGCCGAAGAACGTGACCATCTGCTGCAAGGGTTGCTGATTGCCTTGGCGAATCTCGATCGCATCATTGCCCTAATTCGTCACGCCGCCGACGCGCCCACCGCTAAACAAGAACTGATCGAATCCTACGGTCTATCTGAAGCGCAAGCGGATGCGATTCTGCAAATGCAACTGCGTCGATTGACGGCCTTAGAAGCCGAGAAGATTCAGCAAGAACACGATGATTTGCAGACTCAAATTGCTGACCTGCAAGACATTCTCGCCCGACGCGAACGAGTTCTCGAAATCATCGAAACCGAAGTCACCGAACTGCGGGCCGCCCACGCCAATCCTCGTCGCACCATTATCGAACAGTCTGAAGATGAGCTAGGCGACATTGACTTAATTGCCAACGAAAAAGCGGTGATTCTCCTCACCGAGCAAGGCTACATCAAGCGGATGCCCGTCGATGCGTTTGAGTCTCAAAATCGGGCGACTCGTGGCAAAGCAGGAGCGCGGATGAAAGAAGACGACGCGGTGGAGCATTTTCTCACCTGTTGCGATCACGATAGCGTTTTGTTCTTTAGCGATCGCGGCGTTGTCTACCATGCCAAAGCTTACCAAATTCACACCGCATCTCGGACGGCGAGAGGAATGCCGATCGTGCAGCTTCTGCCGATTCCTCATGACGAAAAAATCACTTCGATCATTCCCGTCAGCGAGTTTAGCGACAACGAATATCTGGTGATGTTGACCAACAAGGGTTACATCAAAAAGACGGCTCTGGCGGCCTTTAGCAATATTCGCGCCAACGGGCTGATTGCGATCTCGCTCGAAGAAGGCGATCAACTGCGCTGGGTGCGGCTGGCCTGCGTCGATGACAGCATTATTATCGGCACGAGTCAGGGGCGATCGATTCACTTCCGCGTCAATCACGAACAGCTTCGGCCGTTGGGTCGGGCGACTCGTGGGGTGCGATCGATGTCGCTTCGCAAGGGTGACAGTCTGGTGGGGATGGCGATTCTTCCGGGTCAGATTGTGGCAGATGTGGCACAGGCGCAAGAAGCCGGGCTGATTGATGAAGAGGTCGAAATTGATGAAGATGTGATGCTAGACGAGACGGCTGATTCTGAAACCGCAGAACTCAAGGCACCCTCTGGGCCGTGGATTTTGGTCGTGACGAATGGCGGCTACGGTAAGCGAGTTCCGGTGACGCAGTTCCGATTGCAAAATCGAGCAGGAATGGGGATTGTGGTGACCAAGTTCCGCAAAAAAGGGGACACCCTCGCTGCCCTACACATCGTCAACGAAGGCGCAGAATTGATGATGGTCACGAGTCGTGGTATCATTATCCGACAAGCGGTTAATGCGATTTCGTCTCAGTCTCGTGCGGCGACTGGGGTGCGTGTCCAACGGTTAGATGAAGATGATGCGATCGCGGCTGTGGCGATCGTGCCTCCGACCAATGGAGAAGAAGCGCTAGAATTGGCTGCCAGCGGGCTTGTGGCGGATGTCATAGTAGATGAATCGGTCACAACTGAACCTGAGACAGATACACCCGACGCAACAGACGAATAATCTTATCAAAGTTTAAACGCCTCCTGGGGTAGAGCAATCTGCCCCTTTTTTTGCGTTTAGAAGGGAGACTTTGAATCTGGTTTACTCCCTTTTTGAGGTGAATTTGATGGAATTTTCTCGCTTCGTTCTTTGGTGCTTCTGCCCCCCAAGCTGCCAATTCTAGGGGACTTTCAGATTAGATTGCCGCTCAACGTCCAGCGTTTAAAGTCCAAAGCGCTGTCATAATCGCCAAAGCAACCGACATCAGCCTTGCAGAACATCACAAAGCAATAAGAATCGTTGCGATCGCACCCTCTTTAGTTTCAGTTCAAAATCTCTACATCGCCCGTCAGCCTTGAATTTCAGCCACTTGATCCTCTGCAAATTCTGGATTGGAGCGATCGCCCACGATTTCACCATCTTTGAGACAATCAGAAAGCGATAAAACCCCATCGGGAAGCGGACACCAGGGATAGTTCCCCACACCCACCCCCTCAACATTAAGGAAGACACCGTATGAAATTGGCTTACTGGATGTATGCAGGCCCCGCCCACATTGGCACCCTCCGCGTTTCCAGTTCTTTCAAAAATGTTCATGCCATCATGCACGCCCCGATCGGCGATGACTACTTTAATGTCATGCGATCAATGTTGGAGCGCGATCGCAACTTTACGCCTGTGACCATTAGCTCGGTCGATCGCAATGTGCTGGCACGCGGTTCTCAAGAAAAAGTAGTAGACAACATCACCCGCAAAGATGCTGAAGAACACCCTGATCTGATTGTGCTGACTCCCACCTGCACGTCGAGCATTTTGCAAGAAGACTTGGGAAATTTTGTGCAACGAGCGCAGCTAGATTCTAAAGGCGATGTGCTGTTGGCAGATGTCAATCACTATCGCTATAACGAATTGCAGGCAGCCGATCGGACTCTCCAACAGATCGTGCAATACTACATCGCCAAAGCTAAAAAGAAAGGCGAACTGCCCGAAGGCAAAACTGCGAACCCTTCAGTTAACATTATTGGAATCTCTTCTCTCGGCTTCCATAATCACCACGATTGTACCGAATTGAAGCGACTGATGGCAGATTTGGGAATCGAAGTGAATGCTGTGATCCCAGAGGGAGCCTCAGTTCTAGAGCTAAAAAATCTGCCCAAAGCCTGGTTTAATCTGGTGCCTTATCGAGAAATGGGCTTAATGGCGGCGCAGTTTTTGCAAGAAGAATTTGACATGCCGTTTGTGGATATTACCCCGATGGGTGTGGTAGAAACGGCTCGCTGCATTCGCAAAATTCAAGCAGTGCTGAATGCTCAAGGAGCAGCCGTTGACTACGCAGAGTTCATCGAAAATCAAACGCTGCATGTGTCTCAAGCCGCCTGGTTTTCACGCTCGATCGATTGCCAAAATCTCACAGGCAAAAAAGCCGTCGTCTTTGGTGATAACACTCACGCTGCCGCAATGACCAAAATTTTGTCACGGGAAATGGGCATTCACGTTGTCATGGCCGGAACGTATTGCAAATACGATGAGAAATGGTTTCGCGATCAGGTGAGTGAATACTGCGATGAAGTCCTGATCAGCGATGATAACGGCGCAATTGCAGACGCGATCGCTCGTATCGAACCCTCCGCCATTTTTGGCACCCAGATGGAACGCCACGTTGGTAAACGGTTACGCATTCCCTGCGGTGTGATTTCGGCTCCCATTCATGTGCAAGACTTCCCGATCGGCTACAAACCCTTCCTTGCCTATGAGGGCACCAATCAAGTCGCTGATCTGGTCTACAACTCCTTCACATTGGGCATGGAAGATCACCTGTTAGAAATCTTCGGCGGACACGACACCAAAGAAGTCATTACCAGGGGCATGTCTGCCGATTCGGATATGAACTGGACGAAGGACGCTCAAGCCGAATTGAATAAAGTTCCTGGATTTGTGCGCGGCAAAATCAAACGTAATACCGAGAAGTTTGCTCGTGAGCGAGGACTTTCTGAGATTACCGTTGAGGCGATGTACGCGGCCAAAGAGGCGGTGGGAGCGTAGACTTTTTGGAGGGATGAGGGATGAGGGAGGAGGGATGAAAAAATTGCTTCCATTGGTTTGGGAGTGTCTATGTCCCTCACTTTGTTTTTGTCAGACTACTAGCGTTTTTGGGGGGCGATCGCGTCCCCTATTTTTATGCACGATTAGGGAATTCAAAAGATTATCAAAATGCTGTTAATTAACTCAAACACAGGCAGCTATCACGAAGGCGGGCGTTCTGAATAATTAGCAACTGTTATGATCAATCCAGTCTCTCTAGCGCTCTCCTATGGTCTTATCAACACCGCAGACGCAAACCTTAAAGCTTCACATGATGCTTCAGCAAACTGAAACTGGACAAGTTATGGCATCGGTTGTAGAAATGCCCGACTGTCGGGTGACAGCAGCTACGCGAGAAGACGCGATCGATCAGTTGCGTCAAATGGTGACTGAGCATTTAAACCATGCACAGGTTATGCCGTTAGATATAGAGATTGTATTATCTCACTCGACCAAAAATCCTTGGACTGAGTTTATTGGGCTATATGAAGGGGATGCTGATTTTGCTGAAATTACAGCAGAACTGAGACGAGAACGCGGATTTGACGAAATGGAACTAATGGAATGACGCTTTGGCTTTTAGACACAGATACAGCTTCTTTGCTGTTGCAGAGACATCCAGTGGTGAGTCAGTATATTGTGGTAAATGGAGTCGATGTTGCAATTTCGATCGTGACGGTTCAAGAGCTTTTTAGTGGTTGGGTTGTCCGAATTAACAGTGCTAAAAGCACAGAAGAACTTGTTAAGCTCTATGAAAAGTTTTATAAGACAATTCTACTTTGTAAGAAAGTGCCAATTCTAGGTTTTGAGGTGACTGCCTCTGAGCAGTTGGCAAAACTTCTACAAGAGAAACCTTCATTGTCGAAACAAAAATTGCAGAGAGATATGCGGATTGCTGCAATTGCACTCTCTCAAAATGCAACATTAGTAACGCGCAACTACCGTGACTTTTCCCAGGTTCCAAACCTCTTGATTGAAGATTGGACGGTGTAAACGATCGCTCTACCGTCAATCCAGAATAGCTTTAAGTAATATCCATCTAGAATCGCGATCGGGTTAGACATCTTCCACAGATGAAACTCATCGAAAAATTTATTTGAAATTCTATATAAATCTCATGATCGCCAGCGTTGGTCTTGTATAAGGCAATGTTGGGTGCAGTTCTCATGTGAACTCAGAGGAGGTAGAAATGCAGTTACCCGATGAGCAACCTAAGTATGAGTTGACGGCGCTGGATTTAGAACTGCGCGAGTTGATTGAGCAAGGCGTTGATTTTGCACCTGGTGGTTTAGAGCGACGCAGGTTATACCACGAGTTAGTTAGACGGATTCAAGAGGCAGACGTTCTCTATCATCCGACAACTGAGGAGCAGCCTTTTTATGCAGATGCACTGTCGAGAATGTGGGACTATTTCTTTACCCATTTGTGGGAGTCTGAGCAATACCGCCCGTTTAGTCAACCAGGTTATTGGGTAATCGGACGACTCAACAAACGGCTAAAAAACGAACTGCAAGATCTGCGATCGCAGCCTGCCCAATAAGCCCAAACTCGACCCCTGTTCAACGTAGATTCAATGCAATTCTTCGTTGTGATTCTCCATCCAAAAATGCTCCCTAAGTCTTCTCCAAGTGAGGGACTTTGACCTAGAATTCCTGTCTTATTGTTGTGCAATGGTTGTGCAAATTCATTCTGGATATTTCTTTGACCACGCTTCCAAAAAGCCCAGGGTGACTCTGGATGAATTGCTTTCGGCAAGTCCACTAGCAAACAGCGCGCTGACATCGGTAGAATCGTCGCCTCCGGCCAGATCTGATAAGCTGCGGAAGGCAATAAACGGAATTTCGTTGGCATAAGCGACATGGGCAAACGCCGTCGTTTCCATATCCACCGACACGGCGCGAATGGTATTGAATACATATCGACGATAGTCAGGATTTGCCAAAAACGCTGGCCCAGAGATGCCCCGACCTCCCCGGCGGATTCGCGGCTGAACGGCCACACAGAGCGATGGATTTTTGGGGCCGCAGCGATCGAGCTTAGGCGCAACGGTCTGAGCCACCGCATACATTTCTGGGTCAGCCGCATAGTCAAACTTAAACTCGCCGTTGGGAAAGTTGGAGTTGTTGCGAACAAAGGTATCGCGCATAAATAAACCTGTCCCCACCGGCCCATTAGGAGTCGGAATCTGAAAATCAGAATTAGGCTGACTGGTAAATCGAGACAGCTTTAACCCCAGGCAAGACAAGTCTCTCGGCGTTCCGCAGGGGGCAGGTACGGCGCTGCTGGCGCTCCAATACACTTCTAGCGGCTGTGCCCAGCGTCTAGGAATCATCACATCGCCCACTTTGTAATCAGGATTGACCCCACCCGCAATGCCGCTCAACAGCAGATGATGAATATTGAAATGGTCGATCGTCAGTTGCGTCACCATCGTCGCGTTCTCGATACTAATCCCCGTCAAGACAATCACCACACGGTTACCTCTGAGAATGCCCGTTGTATAGACATTGCCGTTGACGATATATTCCTGCTTATTGGTGGTTTCTGCTAAGAGAACTTCTGCCTCGCCGCCAAACGCTGAAACAATCCCAATCCGGGGTTGACACTCGGTTAGACAGCCTTTGGGTTTTTTGGGTTGGGCGTTGAGTTGGGTGGCACTCAGCGTTAGACAAAATAGGGCGACAGCGCAGGCGCGTTTGATTCTCGAAAAAGACATTGGCATCTCCTGATACGGTAGATTTCATCTCTGATTTTTCATCGCAGATCGACGAACGATCGAGGTCGATCGCAGCTCTTAGCAACCCTGAGTAAATGCTGAATCAATCAATCGTCTTTGCTTTTCGTGGCGAAAGGATCTAAGTCTGGAGAGAATATGATCTAAAATCCAATCCTCAACCCAGCAAAATGCCCTCAGCTTGACAGATAAATCCAGACTTCGTTTAGCTAATCACAGGATTGTCAGAGATGTTGTATTTTTTAATACCGTAGAGATTCAGCGCAATGTTGTGATTTGTGTTGTCTTTGCTGTTGTGAAATCAATTGATAAGACGTGTAATCTTGTGTTGCAACAGGTGTTTTTAGATCAACATTTGTGAAGCCCCTTCAGAAGCTTCTTAGCGTTTCAGCTAGATACTTAGGATCGTGAATTAAACAACCTGTAATTCTCGCGGTTTCGCTTCGTTTGATTCGGCTTCTGTCCCTTAAATCCCCCAAATTTGGCGGACTTTGAACCGCGAAACTGCCTTAAATTCTAGAATGTCTGCTTTCTCAAAGTCCCCCAGAATGGGGGATTTAGGGGGCGAAGCAACCAGGCAATCATCAATCTTATTCAATTCACGATCCTTAGTGTCAGTTCGACGACGCTCTTTCGCTTCGTGATTCAAGTTTTCTGCTCCCCAAGCTGCCAATTCTGGGGGACTTTCGATCAAGATTTCTGGTTCAAAAAGCCCCTCACGAGTGACAACCTGACTCGTTGACCAAATCGAACAATCCCATGAAATCCACGTTATTTGATGGTGATTATTTGATGGTGATTATTTGATGGTGATTATTCGATGGTGCAGCAAGGGGCGATCGCTCCAGAGTGAACTAGCTTTTCTTGTTGCAAGAGATCAGTCCAAGCGGCGGCGGTTGCCGGGTCTTTCTGCGCTTGTAGTTGAAGTCCTAAAGTGGTTAGACTGTCGTACCAGATGCCGTTTTCAGCGTAGAGAGTTGCTTTTTCTAATGGCGTGGCGGCGGCGATTTGAGCTTGCAGTTTGGGAGACAAGACCGATCGCGTCATTCTGCCTCGAAGGGTTATAGGCTCGTCTGGTTCTTGAGGGTCGCAGTAAATCGAGACTGTCCAGCGATAAGTTTGATTAACCTTTAAGCCAGTTGTCGGTGGTACAGAAAGACTGATGACTCCAGGCGGCGTTTTGGGTGCTTTGAATCGGGTCTTCAGAATTGGGTTTCCAGCTTCGTCGCGCAACACCCACGCGATCGCCACCCCTGCTTCTAACCCCTGCGGCAAATTGAGCCAGAGTGTGGGTCGATCGCTCGTCGTCAATCCCCAACCCGATTGAGGAAGCAGGGCATTCACCGCTTCATACGGACGACACGCGCCTCGACTACCTCCCCCTTGTCCACGTCCACCCGGTTCGCCCGGATCAGGAGGAGTCGGCGGCACAAAGCGAATCGATTTCGCCGGGCGTTTTTGGGCAGGTTTTTGAGGTGTGGCGATAGGTTTGGATTGAGCTTGAGGCACTGTAAAAACGTTCAAAATTAGAATCAAAATTACTGTGCTGGTTTGGAAAAACGATTTCATAATTTCCTGAGTTTAAGAATGAGGGAGGAGGAGGAGGAATGAGGGAGGAGGGAGGAGGGAGGAGGGAGGAGGGAGGTTGTGTTTGCCTTTCGGCTTGTCGGGTTATGGAGCCTCTCAGAATTAGGGGGTTGGGGGCAGGAGATTTAACCAACGACGCAAAAAACTTGATCGAGTTCACTTGTATTTGATTAACGGAATGCTGGTCAAAACTAATGTCAGAACAGGCGGCACGATCGGCACCCATCCCCCTTGTAAAAAGAGCAGCCAGCCAAGTCCGGTGAGGAGGACGATCGCTAAAACTCCACTGCCTACTAGAGCTAGTTTTTGAAATCGCCAGCCGAGGATTCCGCCTACAAGCGACCAGCCGCCGATCCAAATTACTTCGCCCCACTGACTCCACACCCACAGCAAGGGACGACCATCAAATACCACGCTGAGAATTTGGCTGACCATTTGCGCCTGAATCAACACGCCAGGAAGTTTGCTCGATAGAGAAGTGCCATAGGGAGTTGACCAGTAATCGCCACTGTTGGGAGACGCAACGCCAATCAACACAATACGATCGCGAATGGCACGAGGATTGACCTGTCCATTGAGAATTTGCGTCAGTGTGACTTGTTGTGCGATTGCTTGAGGGTGACGGTAGTTGAGCAGAATTTGATTGCCGCGCGTATCGATCGTTTGGTAGCCGCCGACTCGCCCTTCAAAACTCGGAAAGGTGACGTTCTCTAATTGCAGGTCGCCGTCGGGAGTAAATTTGGGCGCAATGTCCCGCGCATTTAAGTAGCGAAACGCAAGCTGAAGATTGAAGGCATAGGCAGGCGTGCAGGGAGAAGTCGGATTGGGCGACATAAACAGCAGGTGACGGCGAATGGCTCCATCTGAATCCTGGACAAAATCACTAAAGCCAACTTGTTCTTCGGGCACTTCGGGCGGGGGCAAAATCCCGGCGGGGTCATCAGGCGGAGCCGGACGCTTGCAGATGGCGATCAGGTTGGGTTGATTTAACTGCTGCTTTAAGTCTGGAGAACTAGCCGGAAAATCTCGGTAAATGTCGAGTCCGATCGCCAACGGTTCAGCGTCTTCTAGTTTGGCGAGGAGGCGGCTGAGGGTACGCTCAGACAGTGATCCTTGACGAGGTTCGGGACCTTGAGCCTGCATATCTTTTTCGGTGATAGTGACGACCAGCAAACGGGGATCAGGATTTTCGGCGGGGCGCGATCGTGTCAAGGTGTCAAAGGCGGCTAATTCCGTCGGTTGGAGCCAGCCAAGCCAGCGAATTCCGGTGATCAAGCTGGTGACCGCTAAACTGCTGAGAAGAATTTTTTGCAAGTCGTGGCGAGTCGGTCGAGGAAAAGCGATCGCAGGTTTGCCACACCAGTCTTGCCAGGTTGGGGGCACTTCGGCAGGGTTTTGACAAATGACGGGGAGCCAGGTGGCGCAAGGGAAATCGGCTTCTAACGGCTGTAATTTTTCGCGGGCTTCTCGAACGGCGGTGTAGAGCGACTGTCCGCTAGAAAAGGCGGTGAGAAAGTGTTTGAGGAATTCTTGAGCGATGCGATCGGGCACCGATTCTCGCATGACAATCACTTGAGGCAAATGCAGATCGGCCAAATCTCGCGCCAGTCCCAGCCCATCACAGGAATTGAAAATTGCCAGCTTTAACCCATTGGCGATCGCTTTGCGGAGTCCGTATTTAAGCTGGTCGATCGTCAGACTTTCGGTGTGGTTAATTTGAATGCGTCCTTTGCCCTGACTAGAACTGTGTCCCGCAAAAAACAGCACATCCCATCCGGGTTGCCAAAGCTGTTGGGTTAAGTCTTTTGCTTGTGGTTCGACTAAAAATTTGAGTTCGGTTCGAGGAAGCTGTTTGAGGAGTTGTTGGTCACGATCGAGATCGATTCCTTTACGATCGCCCAAGATTGCTAGAATCTTAACTTTGGTATTGCTTTTGGCATGATTTGTTTTAATCGCTCTCGTATATTCAGGTAAGCTTAAAGCGATTTCTACTTTTGGATAGTCTTCTAAAAAATCCCATAAGCACCAGGGTAATTTTAGCAATTCTGAATTATCTGCCACGACAATCACTCGAATCTCATCAAACTGATTCAATCGCGTGCGTAGCTGCCGTTCAATTTTTTGAAACTGATGGGTACTGAGCCAGCGATTGATCTCATGTCGTAACTCATCACTCAGACTGCTAAATTCTGAATGCGAAATGTGAGTGAGATCGGTTTCGTCAATGTCAAATTCTGCGTTGAATTCCGTCGATCGTCGCCATCCCAAATTGGAATACAACGCCTCATAGAGCGATCGCCAGCGTTCATACAGGTCACCCAATTCTGGCATCGGCGGCAAACTGCCCGTAAACTGCATTGGCTGAGACTGATCCGCTTCCCACAGTTGAGCAATCACATTAGGCAAACCCCTCTGCCAGTCACCGTTTCCTAAATTCAAAACAACTAGATGACTCATAGCTGAAAATCTTCTATGATTACGGTATCGTCGATGGCCACCTGCAAGCTAAACTGAGTCCCCAAAGCTGACCGAAACCGTCGCAGTTGAATCACATCATCCTGGGGCCGAGACTGTACCGATTGAATCATTTCACCCATCGATGAGATCAAAGACAGTTGCAGATTTGCAGGAAGATTGAATGAAGCGTCACGAGATCGAAGCTGCGATCGCACCCCGATTCTGCCGTCGGCTTCGGGTTCTAGAGTGACTAATAATAAGAGGGCGCGATCGGAAAGATTCAATAATTTAACGCGCCTCACGGCCGCCTCACTCAACTCCACTTGCCGCAGATTAAACGCAAATTCGTCGCGTCCCAAAAGGCTCTCTAACGACTGCCAGCCTTCCTCAAATACATTTTGCAACCATTGACCCAGTTGAACTCGTCTGGATGTCGATCCTGAAAGCCGCTGCCGCCAATCTGCTCGTTCCAATAGTGCGCCCCATAAAGCAAACGGCACCTCTAATCGAGGCTGAAGGAGAGCAGGATTGGTGAGCCGTTGGAGTAAATTGTCTGCCTGAGCAGGTTGAATCGTCGGCAAAGGCGCGATCGCTGCCTGAGTCACCTCAGTCGGATTAAGCTGGCGCACGACCCAAAGCACCGTCAAATCTTGAATCAAATCTTGAGCATCCAAACAATAAGTCCGATCTCGCTCATCATAGGTGGCGATCGCTTTAATCTGTTCATGCGTCGTATAGCCCCAAACCCTGACCCAGCCCTCATCAGGATTGACCTGCACTGCTAGATAATAGTCCCCCGCCCAATTCGTCAAATCAATCCATTCTTGAGGAATTCGCAGTTCGCTAGTGTCGATCGTTTTGTCAGGAATTAGAATCAGCCGCTTGTTGTTTAAACGGTCGCCTAAAGTAATCGCCGTCCCATTCACAAAATTCCACAAACTTGGGTGTAGCGATGCTTGGGGGGCGTAGTGCGATCGTAACCACGGTAAGAATGTACTGAGACTAACTTGATTCAAATAAGTGTTCCATTGAGCGGTAACCGTGGTGCAGGACTGAGCAACTTGCCAAGATTCAGACTGCACGTCTGGCAGGATTTCTAGCTGAAGTTGGGTGAGCGTTTGCATGGGGAGGTGAGGAGGGATGAGGGAGAACTTCGTTCCGCTTCGCGAGAAGGGATGAGGGATGATTTCTTCTAGTGTTTAGACTGACTACGGGAGATTGCTGTACCCTGATTGAGCAATGCCGAGGAAGGTGAAAATGATTGCTAGGAAAGCGTTTTAATCATCTTTCGTGCCTCATGGTTTCTTGTAGCCATTCTTCTAAAACTGTACTGATATGCTTAATCACGTTGGAGGTGGGCGAGATATGCAGCGTTTCCTGGCTCCATTGGGTGAGAGAGCGTAATAAGGTTTCTCGTGCCTTTGATAGCTTGCGCGATATTGTGTATTGAGGAATGCCGGACTGCTGGGCGATTTGCTGTTGGGTTAAACCAGTTTGATAATAGAGCCGCAGAAGATCCTGAGCTTGAGTATCCAGTTTGCCTAAACTTGCGATCAGAACGGCATGAACTTGACCTTGCTGAGTCTGACGATCGTGCTCCTCTTCTTGAGCAATCAAATCGTTTAACAAAGACTCCTGCATCGGATCAGATAAGTCATCTTGGCGCTCACCCGTCATGTCTCCAGATTTGGGCAAATTGAGCGAGGTCACCGAGGGATACAAATAGTCTCGCGATCGACTCGCACACACAGTCAGCCAGCGTTCGAGTGATTCTGGAGTCGCTTTAGCGCGTTGGGTTTGGGAATTGTAGAGATTGGTAATTGCGATCCAGGTGTCTCGATCGGGGGGAGAACTTTTTCGTAACTCAGGTGATTTTTTAGGAATATAGAGCGACGTAAAACATGTCCATGCCAGTGTGTAATTTTCAATTACCTCGCTATTAATTCCAGCGTTTTCTAAAGATTCGATCAAGCGTTTGCGACTAAGTTTTAGCAGTAATCCCCAATCGGTACAAAAATCAATTTCTCGACGTTGCCGTAAGTAATCGCGAATAATGTTGCTAAATGCTGTACTCGCATACGTTTTGAGACTGGCCCGCTGTTCTGGATCACAGGCTTTGAGAATTTTTGGCACCTCTGCGATCGCCACCTGAAAACAATCAGCCACCCCAAACTGCGAATGAGACAACCGAGCGATCGTCTTATAAGCACTCCAATAACAAGCCTCCTGCAAATAGGCAGACAAATGTCCCTCAGATAGTTTTGCAGTTTGACTGACCACAGTTTGACTGACCACAGTTTGACTAGCCAACAGAGCTTTTGAATTGCGTTCTTCTAACCAAACCTTGTGCCAGTAGATCGCCCAATAACTTTCAGACTTTGCTTCGGGCAGCCGCTCCAGACAAGCTCGAATACTGCGGTGAAGCCGAGGGTCGATCGTCCAGCCCCCTACCCCATCTGTCGCCCATTTTAGAAACGCCGAAAACAAATCAGTGACGCTTTGACGCGGCTGCATGATGTGAACACCCCTCGCTAAAGGTCATCAACCTCAAAACTTACTACGCTAAAGCCCAAACTTCAACGGTGATGAGCATGTAGCACAATTCCTAATGGATTAGCCCATCTTTAGATCCCCCTAGCTCCCTTAAAAAGGAGGAACTAAACTCTTCTTAAAGAAGAAAGCACTAAACTCTTGATTCCCCCTGTTTATTAACCTACCGTGTACACACAAGTTGATTGATCCGTCATTGCCGAGACCCTTCGCCCCCTAAATCCCCCAAAATTGGGGGACTTTGAATGCTAGGCAATCTCTCTGGGTCAAAGTCCCCCAGATTGGGAGATTTAGGGGGCTGAAGCCGATTGAAACGAAGCGATTCCGGGTGTGTACACGGTAGTCTTTATTAACGGGGGCAGAGAGAATCCGGCATAACATCCCTCATCCCTCCTCGCGAAGCGGATTACCCCCAAAGGGGGAACAGATCATTGAAGCTCGTCCCTCTCACCACGGATTCCCAATTACCGTAAACGCTGCCCAATAATAAGGATGAGACAAATCGGTTGTCGCAAACCCTTCTAGCTCAGACGGCAACCTCACGCCTCTCGCCTGCATTGCCACACTCGTTTTTAGATTTACCCGCTTTTTCAACAAATCAAGTTGAGCCTGCCGCAAACCGTCGGCCTTGATCGGGGCCGTCTTGAGATGACGATAAAACTCACTCATCAAAACCAGCGTCCCCGCATCGCTGACTGACCAGAGACTGGCGATCGCCGCCTGCGCTCCCGACTGGACTGCAAACCCCGCAAACCCTAACTCTGCCCGCGGATCGCCCAATGCCGTTCGGCAAGCACTCAACACCAACAACTGCACGGCGGGAGCGCGCAAATTGAGAAACCTAACCTGATCAATTCTCAGTTGAGAATCCCAAAATTGGATATAAGACTCGTCTGCCTCGCCGGGCAAAAATTCTGCATGAGTGGCGAGATGAATGATGCCAAAGGGAGTCGCAGCGCGTTGGGCTTTGAGATTAGCCAGCGTAAAGTCTTGATTGAGCAGCGATTTACCTCGCCAAAGATTGCCCGTAATGGCAGAAAGCTCAACTGGTACAGCAGGCAGCGGCGCTTGATTTTTGAATTCTGATGCACCCATCGCCAAGATTTGAGTTCCTGCTAGGGAGGCGGCCCGACGATCGAGCAGATTAAACGCCGGAATAATCCCCAAACTGTACTTCTCAATCAGAAATTGTCGTCCATCATACAGGGCTGCTAAAGGCGCACTCCGCAGACCCGTTCCCAAACAGAAGATCAGGTGATCGATGCGCTGTGCCCTTAATTCGGACTCTAGTGGGGCAATCATCCAATTATAAAGTTGACGAGCCGCCGGAAGATAGTCACCCGGATCGCTCTCACGATTGACCACACCCAACCGAAACTCTTGCATCACTTGCAGCAACACTGTGCGATTGGCAGCCGAAACGCGACGATGAATGGGAGCCGCCCCCGGTGATACCAAAATTAACTCCAGAGCCGTCGGAGTCGGAATCATGTAAAAGAGCGCCGATCGTTTGCCCGTTTCACTCGAAAGTCTGCCTAATGTGCGAGCGATCGCGTCTGCTTCTAAAAGTTGGCTCGTCAATCGCCCTTGGTAATAATCTTCGTACTGCTGTTTCCAACCCGTTTCTACGAGTCGAATGGCCGCTGGGATGTCTTTGCGATCGAGGGCTTGCTTTAATTCCTGTGGATTGGGACGAGGCGTAACTTTTTGCACCGCCCATCCCCGTAAGGGTGAATACAGCCCAATCAGCAAGCCGACCGTCACCAAAAACAACAGAATTCGCCTAAATACTTTCATTGCCTGTGTCCCTCTTTGTGAACAATTGTTCCACCGAGTCAAAGATTGGCTTTATCTCTTTTGCTCTATCTCTGATGAATCAGCTCCGCAGCCCTGTAATTCAGAAAAGAGAAAAATTACTTGAGCGTTGTACTCGCATGAGTCTTAATGATGGCTAAAATCGAATAGAGTGTTAAGGTTTAAGTACTTTTTCCTCCAAAAATTACAACGATTAAGTTGTGTATGTTATGAGAAATTCAGAAAACGATGATCGATTAAGTCACCCATGATAGGTCAGGTATTAAGAGGACGGTACCGAATTATCGAAGAATTGGGACAGGGCAGCTTTGGCGAAACCTACATTGCTGAAGATCTTGACAACCGATTTAAACCTCGGTGTGTGGTTAAACACCTTAAACCTGCCAATCGTGATCCCGTTTTTCTAGAGTCTGCTAAACAACTATTTGACCGAGAAGCGGCAACACTGGCAGGACTGGGGAAGCAGGATCAAATTCCCCAATTATTAGCTTCCTTTGAGGAAAATCAAGAGTTTTATTTGGTACAGGAATTAATTGTTGGGCACCCATTAAGTGTTGAATTACCCGCAAATCATCGTTGGCAGGAAAGCAAAGTAATTCAGCTTTTAACTGAGGTTCTGAGTGTTTTGAAGATTGTGCATCAGCAGGGAGTGATTCATCGAGATATCAAGCCAGATAATTTGATGCGGCGGCAGTCCGATCGCAAGCTCGTGTTGATTGATTTTGGTGTCGTCAAAAAAGGCATTGTGGAAACGGGAAGCCAGGAACCAAAAAATCGAACGATTGTAGCCGGAACCTATGGTTATTTATCTGCTGAGCAAGAACGAGGTGATCCCAAGTTGAATAGTGATCTTTATGCCCTTGGCATGATTGCAATTCAAGCACTCACAGGAGTTCATCCCAAGGATTTGAAAACCGATTCCAAGACTGGAGAATTTGCTTGGCAACACCTGGCAACTGTTAGCCCAAAGCTGGCTAAAGTGCTGAATAAAATGGTGCGAGTCAATTACGCAGACCGTTATCAAACAGCAACTGAGGCATCAAAAGCGGTTCAAGAATTACAACCTAAACCTCTTAATTGGAGACTAATTAAGGTTGCAGGAGGGACAGTTGCAGCGAGTCTTCTAATGGTTGTTCTTGGAAACATTATCTCACCTCCTGGTGTCAACCCGCCTCCTACGGCATCTCCTTCGACAAGTCCAGGATCATCTGCACCAATAACTCCTCAACCATCAGGCGATCCCCAGAGGGTAAAAGAAGGCTACATCAATTTAGAGGAAGCTTTGAAAAAAAAAGATTTGAAAGAAGCGGATCAAATTACTTATGAACTGATGTTAGAGATTGCAGGTTCTCAATCCAAAAAGCAGGGACGGTTTGAAGAGAATGAGTGGAATAACTTTTCCTGCCCTGACCTTGGAAAGATCGATCAGCTTTGGCGTGACGCGACTCAGGGAACTCAAGGGTTCAGTGTGCAAAAGAAGATGCTAATTGAGGCAAAAGAAGTTCCACTGGATTATCAAGTCCGAGTAGGTTGGAAAGATGAAACAGAGAAGTGGTTAGTTAGACCAAAATATCAACCAGTTGAGCAGACTGTGGTTTACGAAAAAGAACCCGATTTCCAAAATCCTCCCCCTGGTCATCTACCTGCAAAGCTGGCTTGGTGGGATACAAGGGATCACAGATTTGAAAGAATCTATGCTTGTAAACTTTAAGAAATTCTTAAATTATACGATCGAGCGAAAAAGCTACGTATTACTACTCAGTAGTGTGGTATTGTCATGTTGCGTTCTGAAATTCGCAAGCTCCGAAGCATAAGTTGCAAAGTCTAGCCGATCAAGTTGTAGGGAAGTGAGGTATCAAAAAAGCAACTTTAGGAAGGTTAAGTTGGCTTCTTGATAGTCTTGTCTTGTCTCACCCATTGGCATGGTAGTTTCCCTCAACTAGCTATCCAGTTAAATAATTTGTACTGCCTCCTTAGACTGGTGGAAAAGTAATGAAATCAAGCATCGGTTTCTCGATTGTTTCTCTTGGAACGATCGCTTCAATTTGCTTGAGCAATGGTTTAGTTGCTCATGTAGAAGCACAGACAAGTAAAGGTGTTTTAACCTCACAACCCATTTTAGTTTCGCAGGCAGACAAGCCTAAGCCTACGGTTGAATCGAGTCCTATAGTTCAACCTACCCCTGAGTCCGCTCCCTCTAATCAGCCTTCTGACAAACCTTCTACTGAACAAGTTGATGACGATCCCTTTAAGGAATTGAAGCAAGCTTTAGAGCAGAAAGATTTCAAAGCAGCCGATCAAGCAACCTACAAACTAATGCTGGAGAGCGCAGGGCAAAAGTCAAAGGAGCAAGGTCGTTTTGATCAGCAAGAGTGGGAGCAGTTTCCTTGTAGTGATTTGCAAGCGATCGATAAACTCTGGGTTGATTCTACTGGGGGAACTCAAGGGTTTAGTGTACAAAAGAAAATGCTAATTGAGGCAAAAGAAGTTCCACTGGCTTATCAAGTCCGAGTGGGTTGGAGAGATGCGTCAGGAAAATGGTTAGTTACACCAAGGTACAGCGGTAGTAAAAAGACCGTTATTTACGACAAAGAGCCAAACTTTAAAAGCCCTCCTCCCGGACAGCTACCTGCAAAATTTGCTTGGTGGGATGCAAGAGACCGCAGATTTGAAAGAATCTATGCTTGCAAGTTGTAAAAGATTTCGCATAACTGAACTAGGGAAAAAAGATGAAGCTTTGGAACCATTATTTTCTTGTATTGTTAGGAACTTTAAGTTTCCTCAGTTTGGCCAGTCAACAGAGTATGGCGGCGGAATTGCAATCTAGCAAGGACATTCTAACTTCGCAAGCTAGTCCTCAGACAACGACTGAACCCTCCATACCTCCTCAACCAGCCAGTACGGTACCTGAAATTCAGCAATCCGAACGAATTCCAGTATTACCAACTCCTGACTCAGAACTACTCTCTCAAAAAGCGCCAGTACTACCAACTCCCGACACGCCAGAACCTGTCTCCACACCAACAGTAGTGAGACAACCTACCCAGCGATCCCAACCGATAAGTGTTGCATCTACATCATCGGAAGTGATCAGTGCGCCAGTTGAGGTTGCGTCAACTTATGAATCTAGTACCTCTGAGCCTAGTACCTCAGCAGAAGATGCCCCAGTTTCCGTTTCCCCTCCTGAAGATGCTCCCGGTACCCCTAGTACAATGAACCAGAGTCAGGGAACAAAGAAACTGAATAAATTGGGGCAGCTAACGTTTGTTTGTGGCAGCGACAACGGAACTCCTAAAACCATTGCTAAATTGAACAACCGCGAGTTGGGAGTAATCCTTTGGACTTCGACAGCATTTAACGCCAAGGGATTTGACCCCCAAACGCGATGCAAGCAAGTATCTGCAAGGTTTGAAGAATACAACAAAGCTAACCAGTTGGTCTACCTCACCAGTGGCAAGCTGAACGGACAGGTTGTTATCTGCGCTACGACTAAGGAGGGTGGTGGCTGCGGAGATATTTCACCTTATGACGGTTTACTATTCACCCTGCAACCTAAGAGCAATGGTCAAGAAGTACTAGAACAGCTATCTAATGCGTTGGCAATTGAGGGCAATACACCCGCAGAACCTTTAAAGGAGTAAATGTCTTGTGTGGGGTGGCTTAGTTTCTGAGTAATTTTTGACCGATTACCCAAACTGTCACTTCACAGAACATTGCACCAAGGAACATTGCAAAAACTGTAACTTCTGTACCTGTGAGGGGATTACTTTTTTGATGGCCTGCCAATGCCCAAATTGTCCCTACGATCGCTCCTCCAACTGTGACTAACAGGAAAAAAGATTGTCGTTGAATGGAAGAGTTGCTACGCTGTAATGCAAGTCCTGTAACTAATCCATCAATGGCTCCGGCCAGAATACCAAGCATGGCAAATGTGAGGGTTATATTTTCAGCTTGCCCCTGACTGTTAGATGCCAAGACGATATTCCCAATCCCAAGCCAAAGCACCCAACTGACCCCTTTCAACCCCATTGGTATCCAATCTAGTGAGGCTTTTCTCTTAGGAGGCTTCGGTGGTCTTTTCGGCTCTGTTGGAAATGGTACACGCTCAAATATTTTGCCCGGAAACCTAGGGCTTTGCGGAGGTTTCATACGACCGTCTTCCACAGCTGATAGCAGCCTTTGCTTTGCCTCTGCTTCATTACAGTCAAAGATGTCTATATGGACAATCTGCCTCAGTATTCCGGGTGGATTGCAGTCCTCAACCCTCACTGGAAGAAGCTTTCGCTCTTGGCTAGTTGGGTCTTGAGCAAAGGCGGCGGCCCACTCCGACTGTGGAAAAGGTTTTTGCAAATAGAGTAGTGATAGAACAGCAATTGTACGATTCGCTTCAGCCATTGCGCGCTGCATGTCTAGTACGAAATTGCCGCCTGGTCGAAAATCCCATGCCTGAATCACCACTAAGTATCCTTTTTCCTCTAAAGTCCAAGCAATCCATTCCGCCCAAGCTCTATCTTCGCCCGTGTAGCTGATGAAAAAATCTTTCATGATATCGACAAATGCTCAAGCGTTATGGTTATTTTAATACACCCTTCTAAGAACTACAGACTCTCTTCTGACTCGCTAACAGAAGGCAAAGATTGCTAGATTTTGATGGCAATCTCTGCTGAGTACAACTTAAAATTACTGGTGCATTTCTTAAATTTTGTTGAACAACATATAATCTAGAGAAATTCTCAGTAGATGATGAGAAGAATAGCTCTAGTAGACGAAAAGTTACGAATTGCAAGCTCCGAAGGTTGCATCATCACAATTTGGAGATATCATCATGCCCAAGAAATTTCGTTTCCCGTTTATTGGCCCAGTTCTTTTGTTAACGGCTTGTTCTCAATCACTTTTTACTCAAAAACCGCAACAACCAGATCTAAAACAGAAACTTCGAGAGTATTCTGAACCAGCAGTGGTTCGTGTAGCAGTAGCCTGCTTTGCTGAGTACTATTATTATCCTACGAAAAGGGAAAAGCCAGATAAACCTAATGAAGAAGTTAGAGGCGACTACCCTACAAGCGAATCAGATGGTTATTACTTGGGAACGGGTTACTTTATCAACCCGGATGGATATCTTGTAACAAGTGCAGTTTTGGGGCAGTTTGCTCAACAATTTGATGATAGGGCAAAATGTAGAAGTAAATTGATAGATAGTATTCTTAAAGGCATTACAGTTCCAGACAAGGATAAGCAAAGGGAGCTTACTACTGGGGAGAAGGAAGACATTAAAAAATCTTTGATGGACAGGGGAGTAGCTGAACCAGGAAACGGAAAAGTAATTGAGCTAGAAGATGAAGCCATCCAATACTCTAGTGATGTTATTTTTTCGGGCGGAGAAAGACTTCCCTTTACCCTTAAATCAGTTAGCGGAACGGGAACGAAAAGCGAGAATGTTGCGCTCATCAAGGTTAATGTTACAAATGCACCTGCACTGAAGTTTGCTGACTCTGATCCAGCAGGACTTCAGGGTAGTGTATGGGTATTTGGCTATGCCCCAGATGCAGAGCTATTTGATCCAGACAAGGCCAGAGCTAACAGAAAAAAAACTGAATTGGAGTTTGTCAGAAACTTTTTAAATGAAAAAAGGCAACTGGATTCGAGTATTTCAGACAGATCTATTTCGAGTACACCAACCCAAGACAATATCACTACCCTACTGATTGATCAAAGATTGCAGTACGGTATGTTAGGCAGCCCAGTACTGAATGCGAATGGTGAAGTCCTTGGAATGGTAACTGGTGTTGGTAGTAGCTACACGACTGCCACTCCTGCACGCACAATTAAAGGGTTTATTAATGTTCCCAATAATCAGGGGGAAACTTCTCAAAAATATCGCAGTGCGCTAGATTCTTTCTGGAAAGGAGAATACTCGCAAGCGGATGCATTACTTAAACAAGTCCAATCTTTATTTCCACAGTACTCAAAGATTGCCACAAAGATTCAAAAGAATCAAGCAGAATCGGCTTTGCATCCAGACAACCCGCTATTACCTTGGATATTGCTAGCTGGGGTGGGTTTGCTGGGGATTCCGACGATCGCCTACCTTCTCTTACGTCGTCCGCCCCAATTACAGCTAGTCTCTCACCCGCCTGAAGCTGATTCTTCTGATCGTATCAACAACAATAACCGTCTCAAAACTCCTCCCGGCAATCCTGACCCAACCAAAGTAAATCTCAAACCATTGATTGAATTTAGCTACAAAGATCAAGACCTTCAGTTTTATTTGGGAGAAGAGGTCTACCATCTAGGACGAGATTCAGATTGGTCAGATTTTGAGATTCCCAACAGTTGGAGCTTAATCTCTCGACGCCATGCCGTTCTTCGCAAAGAAGGATCAGATTACCGCCTCTACGATGGTGATCAAGAAACTCCTAGCGCTAATGGTAATTTCGTGAATGAAACCCGCGTCACAACCAGAGAGGGCTACCTATTACGTCATGGGACTCAAGTCAAAATAGGCCCCGATCGCAATCCAATTCTCCTCACCTACTTTAATCCCATGCACAAGCAAGCCGACCCTACACAAATTGCAAACTCATAACTTTTCGCAAATTCTATGCGGGATGAGTACTCAGTTTTGTGGAGCCGTCCCGCCTTTTCTGCGATGTCAAAGGTAATGTAGAAGCAACACATAACGGTACTTATGGAATCCTGAAACCATAACATTCAAGAAATTGTTATTGGGGGGCGTGATCTCTTTCAGTCACCTGCAAAAGACCGCTGCATAAACGTAAATCGATCGACGTGTAATCCTCTGGTCACGAAGTTTGACTTAGTTCAATTCATCTTAAGAGGTTTCCATGTCGTATCATCTACCCCCCATATTGAAAAGAAGCGCTGCCTTGACGACTAGCTTTTTGGCGATCGCTGCTACGACCCTAAGTTACCAAGTTCAGGCTCAAGAAGTGCCAGAGGTCAAGTTTCAGCTTTATCCAGTCCAACAGTTTGTGAAGTGTATGGCGGCTGATCCCTACGTGACTCCAACTGTTGATGTGGCGGTGACACGGGGCAGTCGCAACGACACGATGAAAGTGACGCTCAAAGGCTTTAAGCCGGGTCTTCAATTTGATTTGTTTTCACTTGAGAACAGTCTACAACTTGCCGACGGTAGTCTCGATCCCAACTTCAAAGGCTTTGGACTCGTCTGGTATCAGTCAGATCTGCGACCTGGCAATACGACAGTTAAGACAATTCTTTTGGATCAGATTTTTGGGTTTGATTCTGCGGTTGGTCTCAAACCGACCAAAACATTTCATCTAGGGTTCTGGTTCAACAATCCCGAAGACGCTAAGGACTGTGGATTTGACCCGTCTAAACCGACTCCCTTTAACGGCGAACAGAAAGCTGGCCCTCTAGCATTTATCACTCGTCCCGTTCTTCCGGCTGGTCTGGGGCCACTGTGTACCAAACCCAATACATCCACAGTTCCGGCAACCTGTGATCCTTAATCAGGTCTGGATTGGATGGAATTTCTCGCTTCGGTTGTGAATCGGGTCAGCCCCCCAAATCCCCCACAAATGAGGGACTTTGAAACGAACCTCTCTTGTCTTAAAGTCTCCCCAAATTGCTACCGTGTACACACACGTCGATCGAACTGTCATTGCTGAGATCCTTCGCCCCCTAAATCCCCCAAAAATGGGGGACTTTGAGCCGTCGTCATGGCTTTGAACTTTGGAAATCTTTCCTTGGTCAAAGTCCCCCAGACTGGGGGATTTAGGGGGCTGAAGCCGCCTGAAACGAAGCGACAACGACTTGTGTGTACACGGTAGCAGAATTGGGGGGTGGGGGCAGAAGATTTCAACACCGAAGCAAAATTTGGCGTTGCTGAATCAGGGGATGAATTGCCCCAAAGCGGAGGGAAACCCAAGGTTCAAAGTCCCCCAGAATGGGGGATTTAGGGGGCGAAAAGATGGACACTTCTCACAGATTCATCCCTCCAATCAGCAACGCCCAAAATTTTTTTATTGAATTCACGTCTGAATTTACGTCGATCGCTCAAAGAATCTCCCGATCGTTGTGCTCTGTTGATAGAAGCTATTCTCACCATCTTTTATCCTTCAACCACAAAGCGATCGTTCTACTCTGATCTTGGGCTATAATCCATTGCCTGAGAAGCCTGAGATGAGACACGATCGTGAGCAAAACAATGCCAGCCGGACTATCGGTTTTGGGTCTGCCAATTCATTTAGTAGATGACTATCCAGGGTGGTTGGTCGATCGGCTACATCAACAAAAAGGCTGTCATGTGGTAACGCTCAACGCTGAGATGACCATGCAAGCCGAATACAATCCCCCGCTGGCCGAGATCATTCACCATGCAGAACTGGTCATCCCCGATGGGGCCGGTGTGGTGCTCTATCTCAAACTTCACGGCAAACAAGTCACACGCTGCCCAGGTATTGAGCTATCAGAAGCTCTGCTTAAACAATCCGCCCGATTTAACACCGACCTTCAATCCCTCCCTCCTCCCTCCTCCCATTGGTCAGTCTTCTTTTATGGAGGCGCTCCGGGTGTCGCAGAGCAAGCGGCCAAAGTTCTACAAAAACAGATGCCAGGATTAGCGATCGTGGGCACTCAACACGGCTATCTCACCCCCGCAGATGAGCCGATTTTTTTGGAAATGTTACAAACGCTGCAACCTCGTTTAATCTTTGTGGGGTTGGGCGTGCCACGTCAAGAATTGTGGATTGCTCAACATCGTTACCTCTGCCCCAATGCGGTCTGGGTTGGTGTGGGCGGCAGTTTTGACATCTGGGCTGGCACCAAATCGCGCGCCCCTGCCTGGTTAGCAGACAATCACCTGGAATGGCTCTATCGGCTCTATCAAGAACCCTGGCGCTGGCGACGAATGCTGGCTTTACCTAAGTTTGCTTGGCGAGCGATCGTCTATCGATTTACCCAAAAAAATCCGGTCAGCAAGAAACTGGAGCAATGATTTTATGACACAGGTTTTGAGCGATCGTCCCGTTAGCCAGACTCAGACGGCTGAGAGCATTATTCAATTACGCAATGTTAGCAAGCTTTATCGCAACGGCAGTCAAGCGCTAATCGAGGTCAATCTGACTGTGAAGCGGGGCGATTTTTTATTCATTACGGGCCCGTCTGGTTCTGGAAAGTCAACCTTGCTTAAACTTTTGTATGGAGAGGAGCGGGCTTCGCAAGGTGAAGTGATTGTGGATCAAGATTCGCTGACCAAACTGCGGGGCGATCGGCTTTCTCATTTGCGCCGCCGGATTGGGATTGTGTTTCAAGACTACAAGCTGATTCCACGGCGGACGGTGACGGAGAATATTTCGTTTGTTCTCTGGGCGCAGGGCTACACGCGCAAGGAAATTCATCGACGGCTACAGCCTGCTCTCAAAATGGTGGGGCTGACGCACAAAGCGGAGTGTTTTCCTGAAGAGTTGTCTGGCGGAGAGCAACAAAGGGTGAGTATTGCACGGGCGATCGTGGGCACGCCTCCCATTCTTTTAGCCGACGAGCCAACCGGAAACCTTGACCCTGACAACTCCTGGCAGGTGATCAAAATTCTCAAAAAGCTCAATCAAATTGGGATTACAGTCATTGTCACGACTCACGACGAAAGTTTGATTCGGCTGTCAAACCATCCCGTCGTGCAAATTCGCAATGGGCGGATGTATTCGGTGAATTATTAGAGTGTAAAGTCGTCTGAGTCGTCAACTCAAAGCTTTTCTAACCAATCAAAAATCTGATCAAGCTGAGTTAGCGTGACCAAACCGTATTGCCACAAAATCATCGGCAGCACGGTCGTATTTTGCTGAGATTGGCGCAGAGCAAGGTCGATCGCGGGGGCAGGCAGTGCGAGTTCTTCTTTTAAAAATGTGACTAAATCGAGTCGTGTGGTTTGTTCCATAATTTTCCTTCACCCTTCTCAAAGACTATATTAAACGAGTATTAATCTATGTAACAATTTCTCACAAACTTCAAATCCTTCTCAGGATGTAGGTTCTAGAGATTAGAAGCGTTGAGTTTTATGAACTTCTTCGTCTCGGTTACAGATTCAGCAACCCCCTCCATCCCCCAAACCAAAACCAAAACTCTTGTCTTAAAGTCCCCCAGAATTGGCAGCTTGGGAGGCAGAAGACGCAAACAACGCAGCGAGAAAACTTCTGTCGAGTTCACATAAAAGCAAGATCGATCTCTTCGAGTTACCCGCAAGGGGTCGCTTTGAGTTACCTGCCAGAAGTCGCACCGTTCTCGATCCTTCTTATTAATCAGTCTTGATTTCGGAATTTATGCAGCAGGCTGAAAGAAGATCAAGCGATTGCCATCGGGATCGTAAGCATAAATTTCTTGCCCGTGGGCGGCGGTGATGACTTCTCCAAGGGGACAATTCAACTCAGATAAATGGGCGATCGCCACTTGCAAATCTTCAACCTCCAAACAAAAGCTGAGAATGGGAAAGGAGCGATCGGTTACTTCTGACAACAACAGTTCTTTAGGTCTGGGTTTATAGATTCCGAGTCGTAAGCCTGCGATCGCAAACTCAGCGTAAGTGTTAGCAATCTGAGAAATCGGCTCTTGATTCAAAAGAGAGCGGTAAAACTGAAGCGATCGCTCAAAATCTGTTGCCGCTAAAGTCACCCACGCCGATCGCACCTTCATCAAGACAACCCCAAATCGAATCTTTCTATCTTGGCTGTTTTCCTGACTAAAGACGCAAGCAAAATTCTACACAGACGCTAGATTAAAGAAGGCTTGAAGGGTTTGATTCATCCCTCCCCGCGGAGCGGATTACCCCCAAAGGGGGAACAGATCATCGAAGTTCTCCTTCATCCCTCATCCCTTCTATAGAGGTTTTGTGCAATGACCGCTACACTCTCTGCACCTCAGTCGATCGAGTCCTGGCTGGGTGATGAAGCCGAAGATTTGCTGACCCACAAGGCAAAAGTTTCTAAAGATTTACTGCATCTACCGGGCCCCGATTTTGTCGATCGCATTTTTAGTATCAGCGATCGTTCTCCCCAGGTGTTGCGAAGTCTCCAACAACTTTACTCGTTTGGACGGTTGGGCAATACTGGCTATCTCTCGATTTTGCCCGTTGATCAGGGGATTGAGCATTCCGCCGGGGCATCGTTTGCGCCCAATCTAATTTACTTTGACAGCGAGAATATTATCAAACTGGCGATCGAGGCAGGCTGTAATGCAGTTGCGACGACGTTGGGCGTTTTGGGCAGTGTTTCTCGCAAATATGCTCACCGCATTCCCTTTATCACCAAGCTCAACCACAATGAGTTGCTGACGTATCCCAATCAGTTTGATCAGATTATGTTCGCTTCGGTTGAGCAAGCCTGGAATCTGGGATCAGTCGCAGTCGGCGCAACCATCTACTTTGGCTCACCCGAATCGACCCGCCAAATTCAAGAAGTCAGTCGAGCCTTTGCCCGCGCTCACGAACTGGGAATGGCAACCATTCTCTGGTGCTATCTGAGAAATCCAGCGTTTCAGCAAGACAAAGATTATCACCTGGCGGGTGATCTAACGGGTCAAGCGAACCATTTGGGCGTGACGATCGAAGCCGACATCATCAAACAAAAACTGCCCGAAGTGAACAATGGTTATGGCGCGATCGCCCAAGCAACGGGACACAGCTACGGCAAAACCAACGCCCGGATTTATTCTGACCTGACGACCGATCACCCGATCGACCTCACCCGCTACCAGGTGTTGAATTGTTACTCAGGACGGATGGGGCTGATCAATTCAGGGGGCGCATCGGGTAAGAATGACTTTGCGGAAGCGATTCGGACGGCTGTCGTCAACAAGCGAGCGGGTGGAACTGGCTTGATCTCAGGTCGCAAAACATTTCAGCGGCCAATGGAAGAAGGGATCAAGTTGTTTCATCAGATTCAAGATGTCTATCTCTCGCCAGATGTCACGATCGCCTAACAACGGGCGGCAGAGTTAAGCGTTTTGAGGTATACCTGATTACAGAATAAAATTCACGGGTCGCTTATCGGAGTATCGTTTTACTTTGATAAAAACAGACTGAGACTGACAGGAAATCGCCATGGATCAGGTTGATAAAAATGGGAAGGCATCCGGTAAAGTCATGAACTTCAGACTTAAAGCTGGCTCCTTCTCATTTTTTTTGCGATCGTGCCGTTTCCGTAGGTTTCAGTCTTGGACTACACTTCATAAAAGACCTCTTGCTTAGTCCAATTGGGGCTTGGTAAGGCTGGGCGAGTGCAGCGCCTTTGAGAATTTTTATTGAGACACCAGGACGCAAAACGCAGTAACTTTTTGAGGTTTGACATGAAATTGGCAGGACGTGTGGGGCAAGTTACGCCTTCCTTGACCTTAGCGATCGATGCAAAAGCAAAGGCCATGAAGCGTGACGGAATCGATGTTTGCAGTTTTAGCGCTGGAGAACCCGATTTTGATACGCCCGAACACATTAAATTGGCAGCAGAAACCGCACTCAAACAGGGCAAAACACGCTATGGCCCAGCAGCAGGAGAACCCCGACTGAGAGAAGCGATCGCCCACAAGCTACAAACCGACAATCACCTCAACTACCAGCCCGAAAACATCATTGTCACCAACGGCGGCAAACATTCGCTCTATAACCTGATGATGGCGCTGATCGAGGCGGGTGACGAAGTGATTATTCCTGCGCCCTTTTGGGTGAGCTATCCCGAAATGGTCAAGCTGGCAGGCGGAACTCCGGTAATCGTGCCCACGACGGCAGAAAGTCAATATAAAATCACGCCCGATCAGTTGCAAAATGCGATTACGTCTCAAACTCGGCTGCTGGTACTCAATTCGCCCTCAAATCCGACAGGCATTGTCTATACACCTGATGAAGTTAGAGCGATCGCTCAAGTCGTCGTTGATAACGATATTCTTGTCGTCTCGGACGAAATTTACGAAAAGCTGCTGTATGACGGGGCAGAACATCTGAGCATTGGGGCGGCGAGTCGGGAGGTGTTCGATCGCACGATCATCAGTAGCGGATTTGCCAAAGCTTACTCAATGACAGGCTGGCGGGTTGGATATTTGGCGGCTCCCGTAGAACTCATTACCGCCGTGACCAAGATTCAGGGACACAGCACCTCAAATGTTTGTACGTTTGCTCAATATGGGGCGATCGCCGCGCTTGAAGGCTCCCAGGATTGTGTCGAACAGATGCGTCTCGCCTTTGCAGAACGCCGCCTCGCGATTTTAGGGCTGATCGATGAAATTCCCGGTTTGACCTGTGTAAAGCCTAATGGTGCCTTCTACGTATTCATCAACATCAGCAAGCTGGGACTATCTTCGCTTGAATTTTGTGATGGGTTATTAAACGAACAGCAAGTCGCCGTGATTCCAGGAATTGCCTTTGCCGCCGATGACCATATTCGCTTGTCTTACGCGACCGATATGACGACGATCGAGCGAGGTCTAGAGCGATTAGCAACGTTTGTCAAATCGAAGCTATAGGGAAGGATAGGCGCTGCTGACCGTGTAATCAAAATCCCTGTAGAGGCAATGGATGTCTGAATGCTTGAAGGCAGTACGGGAGGATTCGCATCTCGTCCGTCAGTAACGCCTGAAATTTTGGTTGACTTTGAGCGATCGACAGTACGGTGGCCGAAGAGATCGGTTGAAAACACAATCTTCAAGTGATCTCTGACTCGAAGACACTAGTTCGTGTATACTTCTTGTCCAGAGTCAACGTTGGGCAAGAAAATGGGCAAGGTTATCGCTTTTGGGTGGTATGGCGGGAAGTTTAATCATCTAAACTGGCTTCTCCCTTTGTTGCCCAAAACCACTCATTATTGTGAGCCATTTGCAGGCTCTGCGGCCGTACTGCTCAACCGAGAACCTTCCCCCGTTGAAACTTACAATGATATTGACGGGGAAGTTGTCAACTTTTTTCGGGTTCTGCGGGATAGTCCAGAAGAATTGATTCGAGCGATCGGGCTAACTCCATTTTCCAGGGAAGAACTTAAAATTGCAGTTGAAGAAGCCACTGATAATCTTTCAGAATTAGAAAGAGCGCGTCGGTTCTTTGTCTGTGCCCGTCAAGTGAGAACGGGTCTTGCACAAACTGCTAGTGTTGGAAGATGGGCAAACTGCAAACTCACGAGCCGAGCGGGGATGGCAGGAGCAGTTTCTCGGTGGCTTGGGAGTGTTGAAGGGCTATCTGAAATTGTGCAAAGACTTTTGCGGGTTCAGATCGAAAACGCGCGTGCGATCGAAGTGGTTCAACGGTACGACAGTGAGGAAACTCTATTTTATTGTGATCCTCCCTATCCTCATGATTCACGGGGCGATAGTCATGCCTACGGCTATGAAATGACGGACAACGATCACCGAGAACTCGCTGAGGTATTGACCAACCTCAAAGGGAAAGTGGCGCTGTCTGGCTATCGTTGTGAGTTGCTAGATCAGCTCTACAAAGACTGGAATTGTATCGAATCTCTGCCAAAACAATGTCTATCCGTCAAACAACCTCGAACAGAGATACTTTGGACTAACTATGATGTTCCGAGGGAGGTGAGCGAATGGCAGAACCCGTTGAAATCCTCAATGCCGCTCTTCGACTCGCTAACGCAAACGTAGACCACTCACTTGTTGAGGATCAGCAAATCAGAGAATACACCAACTATGTTGCCCGCAATCTTAAAAATCGGGCAGGCGTGCGTCTTTTGATGGCTTGTTTGCTGGCAAAACTTCATCGCCCTGATATTGATATCAGAAAACCATATACAGAAATTGGCGATGCTGATGCTTTCTCGGGTCGAACTTACGATGAGCGCTACATTACAACTTTTATCAATGAACACAATTTGCCGTGCAACAGCACAACCGCTTTTCTCACACCCGCGCTACGAAACCGAAATACAACGCTAACCAGGGATGTAAATCTCGTCGGTAAACCACCACAACTGTATCAGGCTGTTCTCAATCTTCTGGA
Organism: Phormidesmis sp. 146-20; assembly: GCF_052939475.1. Lineage (NCBI taxonomy): Bacteria > Bacillati > Cyanobacteriota > Cyanophyceae > Leptolyngbyales > Leptolyngbyaceae > Phormidesmis > Phormidesmis sp. 146-20. The sequence continues at coordinate 2,288 of NZ_JBJPHT010000012.1, read as the reverse complement.
TGCGGTCTACTCTGGTCGCGTTCCAGCGGATACTCTGATAGCTGAGGTGATCAGATTATTGGTCGTCGATCGAGATGAACGGCAACAACGGATTGAGGCATTAGTTGCAACGCTGAATACGGCCGAAGATGCGGTGCCTTTGTCTTCTGAGGATATTGTCAACTTGATTGAGAAACACATGAGCCTCAAAGGAACTAGCCGTCTCTCTGTCCTTGTGGTGACCGCTGCTTATCAATCTGCTGAAGAGTTTCTCGGAGAAAAAGTTCTCACGTTGAGGGCGCACAATGCTGCTGATATACAGACGGGTGCTTTGGGGGATGTTGAAATTACTCTTATCACAGAGGATGAAATCATCACCAGCTATGAAATGAAAAATAAGCGAGTCACTCGTGAGGATGTAGACCGCGCCCTACAGAAATTGCTTTTAAGCGGCAGACGAGTCAACAATTACATTTTCATCACAACTGAGCCAGCCAATGTGGAAGTTCAAGATTACGCGCGGTCTTTGTACCATGAAACTGGAGGCATTGAGTTTGTCATTCTGGACTGTATCAGCTTCATCCGGCATTTTTTACACCTGTTTCATCGGTTGAGGAGTCGCTTTCTTGAAGCTTATCAAGCACTGATTTTATCAGAACCGCAAAGTGCTGTAAGCCAGCCCATCAAGGAGGCTTTTTTGGCAATGAGGCAAGCAGCAGAGACGGGATTGGAGGAAAGGGATGAGGGATGAGTAGAAAGTGTGAGTTTGATGAAGTTTCTTGGCTTCGGTGTTCACATCTTCTGCTCCCCAAGCTGCCAATTCTGAGGGACTTTAAGACAAGAGTTTTACTCAAAGTCCCTCACTCGTGGGGGATTTAGGGGGCTGCCGAATTTGTAACCGGAGCGCAGAAGTTCAGTGAATCCGACATTCATTCAGCGTCACTCATCGTTTGATCGGGAAGCCTTGGAGATGTTCGGGTGATTCAGAATGGACTTCGAGATGCTGGACGATCGCCATTCTCGGCCCAGTTTCACACCACTTCAGCATCGCCTCAATGGTTTGTTTTTCGCCTTCAAAGACGGCCTCGACGCGCCCATCGGGGAGATTGCGAACCCAGCCGTTTAGCCCCAATTGAGTGGCTATCTTTTGAGTAGAAAAACGGTAGCCGACTCCCTGGACTTGCCCAGAAATGAAAACGTGCGATCGAATCAATTCCATCCCTTCTTTCCAAATTACGATAGATATAAATCTTCTGCTAAATCTTCTACTTTTCTCCGAGTTGATTCCTCTACACTAGACGTGGAGTGAGATGAGGGACAACGAATGAGACTAGTTTCTCTGATTCCAAGTGCGACTGAGATTGTAAACTTTTTGGGACTCAAGGATTATTTGGTGGGGCGATCGCATGAGTGTGACCATCCGCTAGATATTCAAAATCGGCCGATCTGTACGCAGCCAAAGTTTAATCCGCTTGGGACGAGCCGAGAGATCAACGATCGAGTTAACCACATTTTGCAAACGGCGCTGAGTGTCTATCAGATCGATACAGAAATGTTGCAGAACGTGCGACCGACGCATATTCTCACTCAGGCGCAGTGTGAAGTCTGTGCAGTCAGTCTTGCAGATGTCGAAAAGGCTGTCGCCAACCTGACTCAGAGCCATCCCCAGATTATCTCGCTCCAGCCCAACGTTTTGGCGGATGTGTGGGCAGATATTCAGCGGGTCGCCGATGCGTTGGAAGTGTCGGCAGATGAGGCAATCGCGTCCCTTCACCAGAGGATTGCTGCCTGCCAACAGTGGACTCAAGATTTGCCAGAAGAGGAGCGTCCGACGGTGGCTTGTATTGAGTGGACTGAGCCGCTGATGGCTGCGGGAAATTGGGTGCCCGAACTGGTGCAATTGGCCGGAGGGCGGCCGTTGTTTGGCGAAGTCGGCAAGCATTCTCCGTGGCTGGATTGGGATACTTTTTTGAAAGCCGATCCCGATGTGATCATTTTTATGCCCTGCGGATTAGACATTTTGCGAACTCAACAAGAAGCCGCAGTTTTGGCGCATCGTCCCGGATGGTCATCGCTCAAAGCCGCCCAAACCTATCAAGTTTATGTGACCGATGGTAACCAATACTTCAATCGATCGGGCCCTCGTCTCGTCGATTCGTTAGAGATTTTGGCAGAAATTTTGTATCCCAAACGGTTTAATTTTGGCTATCACTGGTCGGGGTGGAGACTGTTGGTGGAATGAAGAGAGGGAGGAGGGGTGCATCCCAGTTATGTGATGAGTAGGAATACTCAGAGAGCGAGTTGGGAAG